>NZ_JAAAFU010000083.1:222518-222589 GCF_019352905.1 Pseudomonas sp. Xaverov 83
ACCATCCATGGCCCAGCGCGGCTAACCCGGCGTCCTGCCGGGTTACCCACGCTCCAAAGCCTGCGTTCGGC
>NZ_JAAAFU010000084.1:0-12105 GCF_019352905.1 Pseudomonas sp. Xaverov 83
GGCGGGGCAGAGCGTTTTGGTTACTTTGCCGCTTTTGCAAAGTGACTCGCTGTAAGAGCGAAACCATAAGTAGCCGTTACCTAAAAAACGGATATACACACAACAACCACGTAAAGATTCCGTATAGATTCAACCCCAGCCATAACGTTTACGTCGTCTCTATTGAGCAACTAATCCCCCCTCCACTACTGTGAACTCCACACCAATAACCCCCGTAGGAAGTCATCGTGGAAAGTTCAACTTTAGGCATGATCGTCCTCTCAATGATCGCCCTGTTCGGCGCCGCCGCCTTTTGCTTCGAACAACTCGCCACCCGCGATTCAAAGAAAAAGAAAGCCAAATAAGCTGATCATCAAAAGCAGCAGAACCCCAGTGTTTCAAGGGATACCCCACCCCCGGGCTATCCCTTTTTTCCGTTCGCCCACCCCAACCCCCTCTATACACCGTCTTAATACCCGCGCCCAAAATCAGTGCCCGAACTTGATACCCAACCTCTTAACCTCCCCGCGTCCGCAATCGCGGCTTATTAATCAGGGGAGTTCCACCGTGCTCACACTCAAGTTCATCTATATCGCCAGTGGCCTATGCGCCGTCGGGCTGTTCGCTTATCTGGGCTATGCCCTCATTCGCGCCGAAAAGTTCTAGGGAGCCCACCATGTACGACGTGATTTTTGTAGGCCTCTCCCTGGTGTTTTTCGCCACGACAGCCATGGCCATTGTCGCCATGGGCAAGATTTGAACGGAGCCTCGACATGCTAAGCACTTTGCTGGAATTTGCGCTGGTCCTGGGGTTGATGACCGGGCTCGCCGTGCTGATGGGCAAGTGGCTGACCCGGGTCTTTACCGGAACCCGCCACGCCCTGCCGGAACGTTATACCTATCGCCTGCTGGGCATCGACCCGCTGGAAACCATGAGCTGGGCCCGCTACGGTTCGGCCCTGCTGCTGTCGAACGCGGCGATGATGCTGCTCGGCTATGCCATCCTGCGGCTGCAAGCCGTCATGCCGATCAACCCGCTCGGGCTGGCCGCGCAAACCCCGGACCTGGCGTTCAATACCGCCGCGTCCTTTATCACCAACACCAACTGGCAGGCGTACTCGGGCGAAACCAGCCTGTCGAACTTCAGCCAGATGGCGGTGATTACGTTCCTGATGTTTGTCGGCGCCACCTCGGGCGTGGTCGCCGCAGCGGGTTTTATCCGTGGCTTGAGCCGCTCAAGCTCGGCGGATATCGGCAACTTCTGGGTCGACTTCACCCGCACCCTGTACCGCGTGATGCTGCCGCTGTGCGTGGGCATGGCACTGGTGTATGTGTGGCAAGGCATTCCCCAGACCTTTGCCTCCCAAGCCCTGGCTACAACGCTTGAAGGCGCGCAGCAACAGTTGATTGTCGGCGCGGTGGCGAGCTTTGAATCGATCAAGCATATCGGCACCAACGGCGGTGGCTTCTTCAGCATGAACGCCGCGCACCCGTTCGAAAACCCCACGCCACTGACCAACGCCCTGCACATCCTCAGCATGTTGCTGATCCCGTCGGCGCTGACTTACACCTTCGGCAGCATGCTGCTGCAACGCCGTCAGGGCTGGGTATTTTTCGGCACCTTCCTGGTGATGTTCATCGGCTTTCTCGCGCTGGTGTATGGCGCCGAGCAAAACGGCAACCCGTTGCTGACCCAGGCCGGTGCCAACCAGACGCTGTCCATCGAGCAAAGCGGCGGCAATATGGAAGGCAAGGAGCTGCGTTTCGGCATTGCCGACAGCAGCCTGTTTATCGCCACCACGACTGCGGCCACCACCGGCTCGGTCAACGCGATGCATGACTCATTGACCCCCATGGGCGGCTTCGTGCCCCTGGCGCAGATGATGCTCAACTGCGTGTTCGGCGGCGACGGCGTGGGCTTTATCAACCTGATCCAGTACGCGCTGCTGACGGTGTTTCTGGTGGGCATGATGATCGGCCGCAGCCCGGAATTTCTCGGCAAGAAGATCGAGGCCCGGGAGATGAAACTGGTGATGCTCTCGGTGCTCGCGCACCCCATCAGCATCCTCGGTTTTACCGCCCTCGCCGCCCTGTGGCCCGACACCATGGCCAGCCTGAATAACCTCGGCCCCCACGGCTTCAGCGAGGTGCTCTACGCCTATACCTCGGGCACCGCCAACAACGGTTCGGCGTTCGCCGGGTTGAATGCCAACACGCCGTTTTTCAACACCACCATTGGCCTCGCGATGCTGGTCGGGCGCTTCTTCACCATGCTGCCGATGCTCGCCGTGGCCGGCTCCCTGGCGTTGAAAAAGACCGTGCCTGCCGGCGCCGGCACCATCCCCACCGCCACCCCGTTGTTCATGGTGCTGGTGGTGTTTGTGGTGCTGGTGGTGGGTGGCCTGACTTTCCTGCCGGCCCTCGCGCTCGGCCCGCTGGTGGAGCAACTGCAGTTGCTGTCCGGCCAGACGTACAACTAAGGACACGTTGATGACGACTCAATCGATATTCAAAGGGCTGTTGCGCCCGGTGCTGGTTTCGGCGGTGTTTTTCATGGCCCTGACCGGCCTCGCCTACCCGATCTTCACCACCTTTGCCGCGCAGTTGCTGTTCCCGTTCCAGGCCCAGGGTTCGCTGATTGAACGCGACGGCCTGGTGATCGGCTCGGCGTTGATCGGCCAGGACTTCACCCAGCCCGGGTACTTCCATGGCCGCCCGAGCATGACCCTCGGCGCAGACCCCCAAGACCCGAGCAAAAGCGTGTCGCAGCCTTACAACGCCGGCTCCAGCGGCGCCAGCAATCTGGGTCCTACCAGCCAGAAACTGGTAGACCAGGTTGCAGCCCGAGTTAAAGCCTACCGCCAGGACAACGGCCTCGCCGCCGACGCCCAGGTGCCGGTGGATGCGGTCACCGCTTCCGCCTCCGGCCTGGACCCGCATATCTCCGTGGCCAACGCGCGCATCCAACTGGCCCGGGTCGCCCGCCTGCGGCAGATCCCCGAAGCCGATCTGCTGCAACTGGTGAACGAAAACACCGCGGAACGCACCCTCGGTTTGCTCGGCGAACCACGAGTCAATGTGCTGCAACTCAACCTCGCGCTGGACGCCCGCTTGCCTGTGCGCCAGCCCCCCATTGCGGCCAGTGAGTAAGAGATTCCCCCATGATCAAGAATGCTCGTTTACCTCTGTTTGACCGCGCCATCGTGCTCACCGCCTGCGGGGACGCGTTCAAGAAACTGCTGCCCCAGGCGCAGTGGAAAAACCCGGTGATGTTCGTGGTGTACCTGGGCAGCCTCCTCACCACGCTGCTGTGGTTCCAGTCCCTCGGCGGCCAGGGTGAAGCCCCCAGCGGGTTTATCCTGAGCATCAGCTTGTGGCTGTGGTTTACCGTGCTGTTCGCCAACTTCGCCGAGGCCCTGGCCGAGGGTCGTAGCCGCGCCCAGGCCGCCAGCCTGCGGGGGATGAAACGCCAGACCCTGGCCAAGCTGCTGCAGCAACCCAAGCACGGCGCGGCGTGGCTGCCGACCGAAGCGACGCTGTTGCGCAAGGACCAGGTGGTGCTGATCGAAGCCGGCGACCTGGTGCCGCTCGATGGCGTAGTGATCGAAGGCGTGGCCTCGGTGGATGAAAGCGCAATCACCGGTGAATCGGCACCGGTGATCCGCGAAGCCGGCGGCGACTTTTCCTCGGTCACCGGCGGCACGCGGGTGCTGTCGGACTGGCTGGTGGTGCGCATCAGCGTCAACCCGGGGGAGTCGTTCCTCGACCGTATGATTTCCATGGTCGAATCCGCCAAGCGCCAGAAGACTCCCAACGAAGTCGCCCTGACGATTTTGCTGGTGGGCCTGACCCTGTTGTTCCTGCTGGTGATCGCCACGCTGAGCCCGTACTCGATCTTCGCCGTGGCCATGAGTGGCAGCGGTAGCGTGATCAGCGCCACGGTACTGGTGGCGCTGCTGGTGTGCCTGATCCCCACCACCATCGGCGGCCTGCTCTCGGCCATCGGCGTGGCGGGCATGAGCCGCATGATGTCGGCCAATGTGATCGCCACCTCTGGTCGTGCGGTAGAGGCGGCGGGTGACATCGACGTGTTGCTGCTGGACAAGACCGGCACCATCACCCTGGGCAACCGCCAGGCCAGCAGCTTCCTGCCGGCACCAGGGGTCAAGGAAGCCGAGTTGGCCGATGCGGCGCAACTCGCATCCCTGGCCGACGAAACCCCGGAAGGCCGCAGCATTGTGGTGCTGGCCAAGCAGAAGTTCGACATCCGTGCGCGGGACATCAACGCCCTCGGCGCAAGCTTTGTGCACTTCACTGCACAAACCCGCATGAGCGGCGTCGACCTGCCCGAAGGCCGTGGTATTCGCAAGGGCGCGGCGGATGCCATCCGCAGTCATATCGAAGCATTGGGTGGGAGCTTTCCGGCAGCCTTGCAAGCCAAGGTCGACGAAGTATCACGACGCGGCAGCACCCCGCTGGTGGTCTCGGACGGGGCCAAAGCACTCGGCGTGGTGGAGCTCAAGGACGTGGTCAAGGGCGGCATCAAGGAGCGCTTCGCCGAACTGCGGCGCATGGGTATCAAGACCGTGATGATCACCGGCGACAACCGCCTGACCGCCGCCGCGATTGCCGTGGAAGCCGGCGTGGATGATTTCCTCGCCGAGGCGCGCCCGGAAGACAAGCTGCAACTGATCCGCGACTACCAGGCCCAGGGCAAGCTTGTGGCCATGACCGGCGACGGCACCAACGACGCCCCGGCACTGGCCCAGGCCGACGTGGCGGTGGCGATGAACAGCGGCACCCAGGCGGCGAAAGAGGCCGGCAACATGGTCGACCTCGACAGCAACCCGACCAAGCTGATCGAAGTGGTCGAGGTGGGCAAGCAGATGCTGATGACCCGTGGCGCGCTGACCACCTTCAGCGTGGCGAACGACGTGGCGAAGTATTTCGCGATCATCCCGGCCGCATTTGTCGCGACCTATCCGCAGCTCGGCGCGCTGAACGTGATGCACCTGACCAGCCCCAACTCGGCGATTCTCAGCGCGGTGATTTTCAACGCGTTGATCATCGTGGCGCTGATTCCGTTGGCACTGCGCGGCGTGACCTACCGGGCGATTGGCGCGGCGGCATTGCTCAATCGCAACCTGCTGATCTATGGCCTGGGCGGGGTGCTGGTGCCGTTTGCCGGGATCAAGCTGATTGACATGGTACTGACCGGGTTAGATCTCGTGTAGCACCGCAAATCCAATGTGGGAGCGGGCTTGCTCGCGAATGCGGAGTGTCAGCCAACTCGTCTGTCACTGATACACCGCTTTCGCGAGCAAGCCCGCTCCCACAATTGAACCGCATTGACCAGGAATGACATGCCCGCATTAAACGAAGAACGCCCCGACCCCGACGCCCTCCTCGCCCGGGTCCAGCAGGAAGAACAGGCCGCCTTGCGCGGCAAACTGCGTATCTACTTCGGCTCCAACGCCGGGGTGGGCAAGACCTGCGCCATGCTCGATGCGGCGCAACGGGAACTCAGCCTGGGGCGCGACGTACTCGCCGGCGTGGTGGAAACCCACGGCCGCCAGGAAACCGCCGACCTGCTCAACGGCCTCGAACAACTGCCCCGCGCCCACCGTGTGCACCGTGACTTTACCCTCACCGAATTCGACCTCGACGCCGCCCTGCAACGCCATCCCGCCGTGCTGCTGGTGGACGAACTGGCCCACAGCAATGTGCCCGGCTCACGCCACCCGAAACGCTGGCAAGACGTGGAAGAACTGCTCAGCGCCGGCATCGATGTGTGGACCACCCTCAACGTCCAGCACCTGGAAAGCCTTAACGATCTGGTGAGTGGGATCATCGGCATTCGCGTGCGGGAAACCGTACCGGACCACGTGTTCGACAACGCCCACGAAGTGGTCGTCGTGGACCTGCCGCCGGATGATCTGCTGCAACGCTTGAAGGACGGCAAGGTGTACCTGGGTCCCCAAGCCGAGCGCGCTTCGCGGCACTTTTTTCGCAAGGGCAACCTGTTGGCCCTGCGGGAACTGGCCCTGCGCCGCACCGCCGACCGGGTCGACACGCAGATGCGCGTGTACCGCCGCGAACAGTCGATCAAGACCCTGTGGCCCGCCCGCGAGCGATTGCTGGTAGGCGTGGCCGGTGACGCCGGCGATGAGCGTCTGGTGCGCGAAGCCGCGCGTCTGGCACAAAAGCTCGAGGCGGACTGGATCGTGGTGCACGTCGCCTCCGCCCAGGGGCGCGGCGCTAAGCGTTACCTCACAGCGATGAAAACCCTGGCTCTGGCCAGCGAGTTTGGCGCCGACACCGCAACATTACCGGGCATGGACGTCGCCGAAGCGCTGGCCGCCTGCGCCCGGGAACACAACGCCAATCGCCTTGTGCTCGGCCATCATCCGCGCCGGCCATGGCGGTTCTGGCACCAGTCGGTGGGCGACCGGATCAGCCGGCACCATCCGCAGATCGACCAGATCGTGATTGCCCACGGCGTATTGCCGGGCACTGTTCCTGCCATTGAAAAACCCACGCCAACCCCCGGCAGGACCCTGGCCTACCTCTGGGCCACCCTCGCCTGTTTCACCGCCAGCGCCATCGCCGCGCTGCTGCTTCAGGTGTTCGACCTGGCCAACGTGGTGATGCTGTTCCTGCTCACGGTGGTGCTGGTGGCCCTGCGGTTTGGACGCGGCCCCGGCGTGTGGGCAGCGATGCTCGCGGTGCTGTGTTTCGACTTCTTTTTCGTCCAGCCGCGCTACTCGTTTACTGTCAACGACACCCAGTATTTCTTCACCTTCGCGTTGATGCTCGGCATCGCGCTGATCACCGGGCAACTTACCGCGCGCCTGCGCCACGAAGCGCGCACCGCCGCCGCGCGAGAACGCCGCGCCACGTCCCTGGCACGCCTGGCCCGGGATCTGTCGGCCGCCTTGACCGTGGAGCAGATCAGCGAAGTGGCGCTGCGCACCTTCAGCGGTGTGTTCGAGGCACTGGTCGGCCTGGCCTTGCCGGACGCCGCCGATGGCGTGCACAGCGTGGGCGCAGGTGGGCTGCCGATCGACGACAGCATCGCCCAATGGACCTACGACCACGGCCAGTCCGCCGGCCAGGGCACCGACACCTTGTCCGCCGCCAAGGGGTGCTATCTGCCGCTCAAGGCGCCGATGCGCGTGCGCGGCGTGCTGGTGCTGGAACTGGCGCAAAGCGAACGCCTCAACGAGCCCGAAGAACGTCGTCTGCTGGAAGCCTGCATGAGCCAGCTGGCAATTGCCCTGGAGCGCGTGCACTTCGTTGAAGTGGCGCAAAGCACGTTGGTGCAGATGGAAGGCGAGAAGATGCGCAACACCTTGCTCGCGGCGATTTCCCACGACTTGCGCACGCCCTTGACCACACTGATCGGCGCCGCCGACACCGCCCTGCCCCATGCGCCGCCGGGCCCGCTGACCGAGTTGCTGCACGGGATTCATGAGCAGGCGACCTCGATGCAACGCCTGATCGAAAACCTGCTGGACATGGCCCGCATGCAAGAGCGCGGCGTACGGCTCAACCGGCAATGGCATTTGCTGGAAGAGATCGTCGGCAGCGCCCTGCGTCAGTTGCGTGAGCCACTGGCCCGGCATGTGGTGAATACGACGCTGGACCCGCAATTACCGCTGGTGGAAGTCGATGCGCTGCTGATCGAACGGGTGCTGGTCAACCTGCTGGACAACGCCGCCAAGTACACCCCGCCGGGCACGGTCATTACCGTGGCCGCACGCGCCGTTTCGGACAACATCCTGCTGGAAGTCAGCGACACCGGCACGGGCAGCGCGCCGGCCAATCTGTTCGAACCGTTTGCCCGTGGCCAGCAGGAGTCCTCGGTCGCCGGGATCGGCCTGGGGCTGGCCCTGGCCAAACGCATCGTCGAAGCCCACGGCGGGCGCATCGAAGCCATGCCCGGCAGCGAGCGCGGCATGCATTTCGTCATCACTTTACCGGCGGGTACTCCGCCCCCAATGGACGCCCTATGAGCACTGCACGCATTCTGATTGTTGAAGACGAGGCCAATATCCGCCGTTTTGTCGGCATCGCCCTGCAGGACGAGGGCTTCCAGGTGTTCGAGGCCGACAGCGTCAAGCGCGCGTTGATCCACGCCTCCAGCCGCCAGCCGGACCTGGTGATCGTCGACCTCGGCCTGCCGGACGGCGACGGCAAACAGTTGATCAGCGAACTGCGGGGATGGCTGGCGGTGCCGATCCTGGTGTTGTCGGCGCGGGATCGCGAAGAGGAAAAAGTCGCCGCCCTGGACGCCGGCGCCGATGACTACCTGACCAAACCCTTCGGCGTGCCCGAGTTGCTGGCGCGCATCCGTGCGCAACTGCGTCGGCACGGGCAAACCGGCACCGTGGCGGCCACCAGCAAGGTGGCATTTGGCGAGATTGAGGTGGACCTGGCGACCCATGAAGTGTGGCGCCAAGGCCTGCCGGTGCACCTGACGCCCATCGAATACCGCCTGCTGTGCGCGATGATTCGCGGGCAGAGCCGGGTGCTCACCCATCGGCAGTTATTGCTTGAAGTGTGGGGACTGGACTACGTGGACCGCGCCCACTATCTGCGGGTGCATATGGCGCATCTGCGGCAGAAGCTGGAGGCCGACCCGGCCCAGCCGCAGTACTTCATCACCGAGTTGCAGGTGGGCTACCGACTGGTGGGCTTGTGAACAGATGCGCGGAGGCGAAATCGACAAACACGCGAATTTTCGGCGAGAGGTGCCGGCTGGATGGCCACAGGGCCCAGAACTGACCCTGGTCATCGGAATGGCCGTCGAGCACGGTTTCCAGCTGGCCCTCGGCGAGTGCTTCGCGGGCCAGGAAGTCCGGCACGTAGGCAATGCCATGGCCGTCCATCGCAGCCCGGAGCATGGCTTCCATATTGTTCAAAGTCAGGGCGGTGGGCAGGCGCAATTGGGTGATGGCCGGGTTGGCGGATAAGGTCCAGTCCATGATTTTTCCGGTGGTGGCGAAGCGGTAACGCAAACACGGGTGATGCTCCAAGTCGCTCAGGGACTTTGGCCGGCCGTTGGCCCGCAGGTACTCGGGCGATGCGCACAGTACAAATCTGAACGGCCCCAGCTTGCGGGCCATCAGGGTCGAATCCGCCAGGCCGCCGCTGCGGATGACCACGTCGAAGCCCTCCTCTATCACATCCACCAGATGGTCGTTGAAATCCAGCTCCAGTTCGATCTCGGGGTAGGCTTTGCGGAACGCCATCATGTGCGGAAAGAGAAAGCGATAACCGATGGTGGGCAGGCTGACCCGCAGTTTGCCCCGGGGTGCCTGCATCGCATGGGAAAGCATGGCGCGGGCGTCTTGCAGGTCGTCGAGAATTTTCCGACTGCGCTCGTAGAATAATTGGCCTTCGGCGGTGAGGCTGACCTTGCGGGTGCTGCGGTGCAACAGCCGCACACTCAGTGACGCCTCAAGCTTGGCGACATTCTTGCCCACCGCCGAGGCGGAAATCCCCATCGCCCGGGCTGCACCGGTGAAACTCAGGGCCTCTGCCGTTTTCACAAAGGCGATCACGCCGCTCAAGTTATCGGTCACGTCATTACATCCATACAGTCCGCTATGAACGGAATGTAAGCCCGTTTATCCTTGATTGCATCCTGATTAGAGTCTTTTAGTCTTCAGACTCACGGGAATGCCCCTATGAACACGACAACCGAATCTGTGGCCGCCCATGGCCGATATTCCATCCTGGCCGCGATTTGCCTGGCCGCCCTGGTATTGCCCATGAGCTTCACTGGCGGCGCCGTCGCCACGCCTTTTATCGGCCAGGCATTTGCTGCCCAGCCAAGCCAGCTGGCGTGGATCACCAACGCGTTCATGCTGAGTTTCGGCAGCCTGTTGATGGCCGCCGGCACCCTCGCCGACCTGTATGGGAGAAAGCGTCTGTTCTTGTGGGGCATGGCGCTGTTTACCCTGGTCTCCTTACTGCTGGCAGTGGCACCGGGAATTTTCTGGCTGGATGTGTTGCGTGGCGTGCAGGGCGTCGCGGCAGCTACGGCACTGGCCAGTGGCTGTGCGGCGCTGGCCCAGGAGTTTGACGGCCATGCCCGCACCCGCGCCTTCAGCTTGCTAGGCACAACGTTTGGTGCAGGCCTGGCGTTTGGGCCATTGCTGTCGGGGGTGCTGATCGAACACTGGGGCTGGCGCTCGATTTTTCTCGGCACTGCATTATTGGCCGGTATTTCGCTGCTGTTTGCCGCGCCCAAAATGCGTGAAAGCCGCGACCCGCAAGCGCTGCGGCTGGACACCGCTGGTGTACTGACGTTTTCCGCGATGCTGGTGGCCCTGACCACGGCGGTGATCCTCGCGCCGGAGCACGGCTGGACGTCGCCGCTGGTTGATGCCCTGCTGATCGCGGCGGCGGTGTCTTTGCTGGTGTTTGTCCTCGTCGAAAACCGCTCCAGCCAACCGATGCTGGAGCTACGGCTGTTTCGCTTCCCGCGTTTTATTGGCGTGCAGCTCCTGCCGATCGGTACCTGTTACTGCTACATCGTGCTGATCGTGTTGCTGCCCCTGCGGTTTATCGGTGTGGAAGGCGCCAGCGCGCTGGACGCGGGGTTGATGATGCTCGCGTTATCGGCACCGATGCTGGTGGTGCCGATGATCGCCGCGTCGCTGACCCGCTGGCTGCCGGCGGGTGTGTTGTGTGCTATTGGCTTGCTGATCGCGGCGTTGGGCCTGTGGGGATTAAGCCTGGCCGACCAGCCTGGGCAGACTGTCGCTGCGATGCTGGTCATCGGGATCGGCACCGGGCTGCCCTGGGGCTTGATGGATGGCCTGGCGATCAGCGTGGTACCCAAGGAGCGTGCGGGAATGGCGGCGGGGATTTTCAATACCACCCGCGTGGCCAGTGAAGGCGTGGCGCTGGCGATCACGATGGCGGTATTGGGCGCGTTGGTTGCGCACCACTTGCGCGGAAGCGCAGCGGCGGATGTTTCGGTGGTTGCCCAGGCGTTGGTGATGGGCGATATCCTGCAGGCCGGCACAATAATTCCACTGGCCGAATTGCGAGCGGCCTACACAGCCGGGTTCAACACATTGCTACAACTACTGGCTGGTTTCACGCTGGTCACGTCCTTGGTGGTCTTTGTGTTTTTACGGCGCCAGGGGGCGGCGGATGGAAGCGATATGAAGAAAATGGAAGAATGCGCGCATGACTATTCCAAAAAAATGGCGTGACCAATTCCCCAACGCCCTCATCGAGCCACAGACCATTGGCGAGTCGGGAGCCGACGTCTTCCGCCTGCTCCGTGACAACGGTGAGGACCTGTTCCTGAAATCCGAGCCCATCGGCCCACACGCCGAGTTGCCCGACGAGATCGAGCGGCTGCGCTGGCTCCAGCAATGGAACCTGCCAGGGCCTGGCGTGCTGGATGAGCTGACGGAAAACCATCGTCACTGGCTGCTGATGACCGCCGTGCCCGGGCAGGATCTGGCCAGCGCCAGCGACTTGTCTGCGCCGCAGGTCATTGCCCTGGTGGCGAGCGCACTGCGCAGCCTGCATCAGGTTCCGGTTGCACAGTGCCCGTTCGACCACTCACTGGAACACCGTATCGCGGCCGCCGGTAATCGTGTGAACGCAGGGTTGGTTGACGAGACCGACTTCGACGATAAACGCCTGGGCCGAACCGCCGTGGATGTGTTCGCCGAACTGCTGTCGACCCGCCCCACCGCACATGACCTGGTGGTGACCCACGGCGATGCCTGCCTGCCAAACTTCATGGCTGAGGGCGATCACTTCAGTGGTTTCATTGACTGCGGTCGCCTGGGCATCAGTGACCGTTATCAGGACCTTGCACTCGCGGCCCGCAGCATCGAGCGCAATCTCGGAGCGGCCTGGGTGGCGCCGTTCTTCGAGCAATACGGCGTCGAACCCGATGAGCAGCGCATCGCGTTCTACTGTTTGCTGGACGAGTTCTTCTAAACCCAAACCCCAGACAGCAAAAAGCCCGCTCAATGAGCGGGCTTTCCGTGGTACCTGGCGTTCAGCGTTCCAGGTGACCGAATATGGCGCAGCGGACGGGACTCGAACCCGCGACCCCCGGCGTGACAGGCCGGTATTCTAACCGACTGA
>NZ_JAAAFU010000084.1:12115-20460 GCF_019352905.1 Pseudomonas sp. Xaverov 83
AACACTAAAAAGCGAATGGTGGGTGATGACGGGATCGAACCGCCGACATTCTGCTTGTAAGGCAGACGCTCTCCCAGCTGAGCTAATCACCCTTCACTTTCGGTGTGGCGCGCATTCTACGGAGCGACCCATGGTCTGGCAAGCACTTTCTTAAATAATTTTTTTCAGGCCTTCCAATGGCTTAGCGAGGGTTGGCCTATGACGCCATGAGGAGAATAATGCCCCCCTTTGTATATAAGGAGAGACTCACCCCATGTGGTTCAAAAACCTGCTTATCTATCGCCTGACCCAAGATCTGCCTGTTGATGCCGAGGCGTTGGAAACTGCACTGGCCACCAAACTGGCGCGCCCTTGTGCAAGCCAGGAGTTGACCACTTACGGTTTCGTCGCCCCTTTCGGTAAAGGCGAAGACGCGCCCCTGGTGCACGTCAGCGGTGATTTCCTGCTGATCGCTGCGCGCAAGGAAGAACGTATCCTGCCGGGCAGCGTAGTGCGTGACGCGGTGAAGGAAAAGGTCGAAGAGATCGAAGCCGAGCAAATGCGCAAGGTCTACAAAAAGGAACGCGACCAGATCAAGGATGAAATCATCCAGGCCTTCCTGCCGCGCGCGTTCATCCGTCGCTCGTCGACCTTCGCCGCCATCGCGCCGAAACAGGGCCTGATCCTGGTGAACTCCGCCAGCCCGAAACGTGCCGAAGACCTGCTGTCCACCCTGCGTGAAGTGATCGGCACCCTGCCGGTACGTCCGCTGACCGTGAAAACCGCGCCAACCGCCATCATGACCGACTGGGTCACCACCCAGAAACCGGCCGACGACTTCTTCGTCCTCGACGAATGCGAACTGCGCGACACCCACGAAGACGGCGGCATCGTGCGCTGCAAGCGCCAGGACCTGACCGGCGAAGAGATCCAGCTGCACCTGACCACCGGCAAAGTCGTGACCCAGTTGTCCCTGGCCTGGCAGGACAAGCTGTCCTTCATGCTGGACGACAAGATGACCGTCAAGCGCCTGAAGTTCGAAGACCTGCTGCAGGATCAGGCGGAACAGGACGGCGGCGACGAAGCGCTGGGCCAGCAGGACGCCAGCTTTACCCTGATGATGCTGACGTTTGGCGACTTCCTGCCGGCGTTGGTGGAAGCACTGGGTGGCGAAGAAACCCCACAAGGCATCTAAGTCTTAAGTGGGCACAGTCAATGTGGGAGCTGGCTTGCCTGCGATGCGGGCACCTCGGTTTATCAGTTAAACCCGGGTGATGCTATCGCAGGCAAGCCAGCGCCCACAGTTGATCGGGTTAGCACTTCCAGCATTCTAATAACAAGGACCAACCCCATGCGCGCACTCGCCGCCTTGAGCCGTTTCGTCGGCAATACCTTCGCCTACTGGGTGCTGATTTTTGCCGTGGTTGCGTTCCTGCAACCGGCCTGGTTTATCGGTCTGAAAGGCGCCATCGTGCCGCTGTTGGGCCTGGTGATGTTCGGCATGGGGCTGACCCTCAAACTTGAAGATTTCGCTGAAGTCGCGCGCCACCCGTGGCGCGTGGCACTGGGTGTGGTCGCGCACTTCGTGATCATGCCCGGCGTGGCCTGGCTGCTGTGCCAGGTCTTTCACCTGCCGCCGGAAATTGCCGTCGGCGTGATCCTCGTCGGCTGCTGCCCGAGCGGTACGTCCTCCAACGTCATGACCTGGCTGGCCCGGGGCGACCTGGCGCTGTCGGTGGCCATCGCCGCCGTCACTACCCTCCTCGCCCCGCTGCTGACGCCCGCACTGATCTGGCTGCTGGCCTCTGCCTGGTTGCCGGTGTCGTTCATGGAGTTGTTCTGGTCGATTCTGCAAGTGGTGCTGTTACCGATCGTGCTCGGAGTGGTGGCGCAGCGGTTGCTGGGCGCCCGGGTACGGCACGCGGTGGAGGTGTTGCCGCTGGTGTCGGTGATCAGCATCGTGGCGATCGTCGCCGCCGTGGTGGCGGCAAGCCAGGCGAAAATTGCCGAGTCGGGCCTGCTGATCATGGCGGTGGTGATCCTGCATAACACCTTTGGTTTCCTGCTGGGTTACTTCACCGGCCGCGTGTTCGGCCTGCCACTGGCGCAACGCAAATCCCTGGCGCTGGAAGTGGGCATGCAGAACTCCGGCTTGGGCGCCGCCTTGGCAAGCGCGCATTTCTCGCCACTGGCGGCGGTGCCGAGTGCGCTGTTCAGCGTCTGGCACAATATTTCCGGGGCGTTGTTGGCGACGTACTTCCGGCGGATGAGCGAAAAGGAAGATCGCGAACTGTTGGCGAGCAAGTCAGAAACTTGATCACCTGATCAATATTCGGCACTCTACCGGGCTTCGCGGGGACGACCTCGCGACGCTATCGTGCGATTAATCAGGGGACGACCCCACCTAAGAAGGGAGGTCATCATGTCCTGGATCATTCTGTTTTTTGCCGGACTGTTTGAAGTCGGTTGGGCCGTCGGACTGAAGTACACCGACGGTTTCAGCAAGCCACTGCCCACGGCCCTGACGATTGCCGCCATGGCCGTCAGCCTCGGGCTACTGGGGCTGGCCATGAAGGAACTGCCACTGGGCACCGCCTATGCCATCTGGACCGGAGTCGGTGCGGTGGGCACGGTGATTGCCGGGATTATCCTGTTCGGGGAGTCCATGGCGTTGTTTCGCCTGGCCAGTGTGGCGTTGATTATCTGTGGGCTCATTGGGCTCAAAATCAGCGCTTAAGCACCAGATCGTTCCCACGCTCTGCGTGGGAACGCATCCTGTGACGCTCCGCGTCACGACTCTAAAAGCGGACGCAGAGCGTCCTCGGCGGCATTCCCACGCAGAGCGTGGGAACGATCAACTACCTGACACTCCCGCGCAATTCCCCCACCACCCCATGCAACGCCTCGGGCGTCGCCGCCTCTACCGTCACCGGCGCGCCGGCCACCAAGGTCACCCGCGACCAGATCCGGTGAAAGAAGCCCTTGTTCGGATCGCGACTGAAGAAACTCCCCCACAGCCCCTGCAACGCCATCGGAATCACCGGCACCGGCGTCTCTTCAAGAATTCGCGTCACCCCACCGCGGAACTCGTTCATCTCGCCATCGGAGGTCAATTTGCCTTCCGGAAAGATACACACCAGCTCACCGTCCTTCAGGTAGTGGGCAATCCGCTGGAACGCTTTTTCGTAAATCTGGATGTCCTCATGCCGCCCGGCTATCGGAATCGCCCCGGCAGTACGGAAGATAAAGTTCAGCACCGGCAAGTTGTAGATCTTGTAGTACATGACAAAGCGAATCGGCCGACGCACCGAACCGGCAATCAACAGCGCATCGACAAACGACACGTGATTGCACACCAGCAATGCCGCGCCCTCGTCCGGGATCAGCTCGAGGTTTTTATGCTCGACCCGGTACATGGAGTGGCCGAGCAGCCAGATCATGAAACGCATGGTGAACTCGGGCACGATCTTGAAGATGTAGGCGTTGACGGCGATATTCAGCAGCGACACCACCAGGAACAACTCGGGGATCGACAGCTTGGCCACGCTCAGCAGCAGGATCGACACAATCGCCGAGACCACCATGAACAGCGCGTTGAGGATGTTGTTGGCCGCGATCACCCGCGCCCGCTCGTTCTCGGCGGTACGCGACTGGATCAGTGCGTACAGCGGCACGATATAGAAACCGCCAAATACACCGAGGCCGAGGATATCGAACAACACCCACCACGCCTGGCCGTAGCTCAGCACCGCGATCCAGTCGTTGGCCTGGACGTTCTGCGGAAACCCGCCGGAATGCCACCACAGCAGTAGACCGAACACGGTCAAACCGAAGGAGCCGAACGGCACCAGGCCGATCTCGACTTTGCGCCCGGAGAGCTTCTCGCACAGCATCGAACCCAGAGCGATGCCCACCGAGAACACCGTGAGGATCAGCGTGACCACGGTCTCGTCGCCGTACATCCACTCCTTGGCGTAGGCCGGGATTTGGGTCAGGTAGATCGCGCCGACAAACCAGAACCACGAGTTGCCGACAATCGAGCGCGACACCGCCGGCGTCTGCCCCAGGCCCAGCTTCAAGGTGGCCCAGGACTGGCTGAAGATATTCCAGTTCAGGCGCATCTCGGGGCTGGACGCCGCCGCGCGGGGAATGCTGCGGCTGGCCAGGTAACCCAGCACCGCGATGCCGACGATGGCGGTGGAAACCACCGGCGCGTAATGGGTGGAGGACATCATGATCCCGGCGCCGATGGTGCCGGCCAGAATCGCGAGGAACGTGCCCATCTCCACCAGGCCGTTGCCGCCCACCAGCTCATCTTCGTGCAGGGCCTGGGGCATGATCGAGTACTTCACCGGCCCGAATAGCGCCGAGTGCGTGCCCATGGCGAACAGCGCCAGCAGCATCAGCTCCAGGTGGTTGAACATGAAGCCCACCGCGCCCACCGACATGATCACGATCTCGCCGATCTTGATCACTCGGATCAGCGCGTCCTTGTTGAACTTCTCGCCAAATTGCCCGGCCAGGGCCGAGAACAGGAAGAACGGCAGGATAAACAGCAAGGCACAGAGGTTGACCCAGATCGAACGATCACCGTCGATGGTCAGCTTGTAGAGAATCGCCAGGATCAACGACTGCTTGAAGATGTTGTCGTTGAACGCCCCAAGGGACTGGGTAATGAAGAACGGCAGGAAGCGCCGTTTGCGCAGCAAAGTGAATTGCGAGGGGTGGCTCATCGTCCGTGTTCCTGCGTGGCCTGAAGACTGTTATTGGTTTTTCCAGGCCACGACTTTACCTAATCCTGCTTACTTATTCGCTAGTCCTGCAATGCACGGCGATACAAAAAGCTCACCTTTATAGGCACCTTGCACCGTGCGCTTGGCAACGATCAGCCACATCAAGGCCAACGCTGCCACCAGCACACTGCCGACGATGCTGAAAAAGCCCAGGTGCAAGGTGCTCGCCAGTTTCAGCGTGGCCAGCGAGTACACACCCAATGGGAAGGTGAAGCCCCACCAGCCAAGGTTGAACGGAATGCCGGCCCGCAGGTAACGCACGGTGATGAGCACCGCGATCAGCATCCACCACAAGCCGAAGCCCCACAGGGTGATCCCCGCCACCAGGCCGATGCCGTTGGCCATCTCGCCGACGCCGGGCAAGCCATTTGCCGCAAAGATGGCCGGTGCATCACTGCCCAGCACCAACATGCCCAGGGCGCCGGTACCGATGGGGCCGAGGGCCAGCCAGCTCGACGCGGCCATATTGGCGTGAGGCAGTTTATGCAGGGCCATGCGCAGCATCAGGATGGTCAGGATGCTGAACGCCACCGGCAGGGAAAACGCCCATAACACGTAGCTGGTCACCAGCATCACCAGTTGCGAATGGGCATCGGCCAGGTGCGGCGCCAGCAGGCCACCGCTGGCGGCGGCGACTTCAGCGGCCACCACCGGCAGCAGCCAAACGGCGGTCATCTGGTCGATGCTGTGTTCCTGGCGGGTGAACATCATGAACGGGATCAACACCCCGCAGGCCAGGGCCATCGCCACGTCCAGCCACCACAGCACTTCGGCCAGTTGCACCACGCCATCACCCCAGCGCGGCAGGCCGAACACCAGGAAGCCGTTAATAATGGTCGCCAGGCCCATGGGAATGGTGCCGAAGAACATCGACACCGTGGAGTGCCCAAAAATACGCCGCGCCTCGTGGAAAAACATCACCCAGCGCGTTGCGTACAGCACGCTGAACAGCACAAACAGGCCGATGGTAAACAGCCACAGCCCTTCGGCCACCGCGTGCAGCCCCGGCAGGTTGACCGGCAATTGCGCCAGCGCCAACGCCAGCACCCCGGTGCCCATGGTGGCGGCAAACCAGTTGGGGGTGAACTGGCGAATCACTTCCCGGGGACGGGTCAGGTGACTGAAGGGTTTCAAGCTGCTGTGAAGCGTATTCGGGCAAGTCATGGTGTATTCCTCTTCCTCGCATGAGGTTGAGGCCATGGTAGAACCGAATCGAATATCTATATAACGGGTAATATCTCTAACTGTTATCTGTTTTGTAGATATACGATTAAACGCTGCCTTCGGATTCAATCACCAGAATCCGCGCGGCCCCCTGTGGATGGGCCACATGCTCGGTTCCGACGCTGGCATAGAAGATGTCACCGACGTGCAGTAACGCCATCTGCTCGGTGCCGTTTTCGCGGTAGTGCATCTGCACCTGGCCATCGAGCACCACGAACACCTCCTCCCCGTCATTCACGTGCCAGCGGTACGGCTGGTCGGTCCAGTGCAACCGGGTGGTGATGCCGTTCATGTTGGCGATGTCCAGCGCCTCCCAGGCGCGGCTGCCGGTGAAGTCCTTGCTGCGGATGATCTTCATGTGTGAATCCCAAGGCGTACGGGTGGCGAATTATTACCGAATCAATTACCCGCCGTCGCCCTGCTCCGCGCCAAATCCTGCAATAGCAACGCCACCAACGCGCCGAGCGCCAATACGATCAGCACCACGCCGTAACCGTCGGTGGTGGCGATCAAACCGAAGGTGCGCGTCAAGTTGCCCGCCAACAACGACGGCACGCAGAACGCCAGGTAACTCAGCACATAGAACGCTGACATCAAACCCGCTCGCTCATGGGGCAAGGCCAACGGTAAAACGCTGCGCAGTGCGCCGAGGAACCCCGAGCCGAAGCCGCCGCCGGCGATCAGCGTGGCAATGAAAAACAGCGGCAGGCTGGCGCTGTGGACGGCCGTGAG
Organism: Pseudomonas sp. Xaverov 83; assembly: GCF_019352905.1. Lineage (NCBI taxonomy): Bacteria > Pseudomonadati > Pseudomonadota > Gammaproteobacteria > Pseudomonadales > Pseudomonadaceae > Pseudomonas > Pseudomonas sp. Xaverov 83. The sequence goes on from NZ_JAAAFU010000084.1 coordinate 18,844, forward strand.
GATCAGCGCGACACCCACCGCCAGCAGCACGGCGCCCAACCGCAGGACCTTGTCCGCCGGGCGGTTGCGCAGGCTGAAAATCATCACCGCACCGCTCAGCGTCAACACCGCGACCAGCCCGCCGCCAATCAGGTTCGAGGTGGACCCGGTGGCCGCTCGTACCAGCGAGGGCGCCAGGGACAGGTAAAAGCCGCCCATGGCCCACACCGCTACATCCACCGGCAATGAGATCCACAACGCACGACGCGCCTGGGGTGGCACATGCAAGGTAGGCCACAGCGAGGCCAGCGCGCCAGGCATCCGGCTGACTGTTTCCGGCAGGCGCCAGACGTACAACGCCTGGAGGATCATCAACACGAGCAGGGTCCAATAAATCAACGTGGTCGGCATCGGCGCGAACTCCACCAGCAGGCTGCAACCCATGGCGCCACAGGCCATGCCCAACAAAGGCGCTACGCTGTTGATCAACGGACCTTGCTGGCGGTCAGTGTCGAGCAGCGCAGCGCCCAATACGGCGGTGGCCATGCCGGTGGCAAAGCCTTGTACCGTGCGGGCGGCAATCAGCCAGCCGACGCTGTCGGCATTGATAAACAGCAGCATCGCCAGCATATCGAGGAGCAGCGCGGCAAAAATCACCGGCTTGCGCCCCAGATGGTCCGACAGAGAACCCACGGTCAGCAGGGCAGCCAGCAGGCTCAAGGCGTAGATGCCGAATACCAGGGTCAGCATTGCTGCCGAAAAATGCAGGCCTTCCTGATAGAGGTGGTACAACGGCGTCGGCGCGCTGGAGGCGGCGAGGAACGTGAGCAAGGTGATCGCGAGGAACACCAGGCTGGAACGATGGGAAGTAACGCTGGACATGGGCACGCTCCGCTAAAGCTAATATTTTGCTTTTGCGGAGTGTGCTACTGGATGGCGCTTAAAGCAAATTCTTTGTGTTAAGGTTTTACGCATGGCGATAAAAGAAGGCCTCCGCCCGGGGGGCCGTAGTGCCCGGGTTCAGGAATCAGTGCATTCGGCTGTGCGCGAATTGCTCGAAGAGCAGGACCGTTCCAGCGTGACCGTGCCGCAGATAGCGACGCGCGCCGGGGTCACGCCTTCGACTATCTACCGCCGTTGGGGTGACCTTGCTGCGTTGTTGGCGGATGTCGCCATGGCTCGTCTGCGGCCGGACAGTGAGCCGGCCAACACTGGCAGCCTGCGTGGCGACCTGCGGGCCTGGGGTGAGCAGTATCGCGATGAGATGAGTTCGGATCTTGGCCGGGAGATGATGCGCGATGTGCAATGCAGTCAGGCGCCGGGGTATTGCGTGGGGATTCTCACCGGGCAGTTGGAGACGATCCTGGATCGCTATCCGGGCGATGCTGAAACTGCCCCCAGCGTGGATCGGCTGATCAACCTGATCGTCGCGCCCACCGTGTTTCGCAGTTTGTTTTCTACTGCGCCGTTGGAGGTTGAAGAGCTGCATGAGTTGATTGAGTTGGCTTTGCGGGGGTGAGGTGGGTTGTGGGTTTGGGTGTATATCCGTTGCTGCGGTAACGGCCGCCTATGGTTCCGCTCTTACAGCGGCTCACTTTTGAAAAGCGCAAAAGTAAGCAAAACGCTCTTGCCCCACCA
>NZ_JAAAFU010000085.1:0-325 GCF_019352905.1 Pseudomonas sp. Xaverov 83
GCAGGTAGTGGTCGAGCGCTCGGTTGAAGGCGGCGCGGTCTTTGGCTTGGTCACGGGGTGGATCGGGGACAATTTTAAACATGGCATAGCTCCTGATTAACTTGGAGCCGTACCGTTCGCGACTAAACGAAGGGTGGCGGCTGTACGCAGGTTAGTCGACCGGCTAATCAGGAAAACCCGGCGCACCCGAAGGTGCCCTGCGCACAGCCACCATGAGACCTCATGAAAGCATGCGCCTGATATAAGTCCGGGCGACTAAACCCGATCACTGAAAACCAGCGACGGACCGAAGACTAGTCACCGACTCCCCCAGGCACAAGGCCGA
>NZ_JAAAFU010000002.1:0-65640 GCF_019352905.1 Pseudomonas sp. Xaverov 83
CAGAGGTCTGGTATCGGATTTTCTAGGAAGCCCGGCGTGGGCTCAAATGCTTAAGTGAACAGCATTACGCATCGCTGCGGGCCTTTTTATTTCGAACCCATCGCTTAAGGCTTGTGCGCCCGCGACAGGAACTCGTGGGACTGCATTTCCAGCAAGCGGCTCAAGGTCCGTTGGAACTCGAAGTTCAAGCGACCGCCGGTATAGAGGTCCTTGAGCTCGACTTCCGCCGAGATGATCAGCTTGACGTTACGGTCGTAGAATTCGTCGACCATGTTGATAAAGCGCCGCGCGATGTCGTCGGTGGTGACGCTCATCTGCTCAACGCCGCTCAGGATCACCGCGTGGAAGATCTTGCCCAGTTCGATGTAGTCGTTCTGGCTGCGGGGGCCGTCGCACAGTTCGCGGAAGTCGAACCAGGCCACGTCGTCGCAGGTGCGCAGCGCGATGATTTCGCGGTTTTCGATGATCAACTTGTCGTTTTCCACCGCCTGGGTGCATTCCGGCGTCAGGGCACGGAAGCTCTTGCGCAGGCTTTCCTGGGCCACTTCATTGAGCGGGAAGTGGAACAGTTCGGCTTGCTCAAGGTGACGCAGGCGGTAGTCGACGCCGCTGTCGACGTTGACGATGTCGGTGTTCTGCTTGATCAGGGCGATGGCCGGCAGGAAGCGCGCGCGTTGCAGGCCGTCCTTGTACAGGCCGTCAGGCACGATGTTCGAGGTGGCGACCAGGGTCACGCCGTTCTTGAACAGCTCTTCCATCAAGGTGCCGAGGATCATCGCGTCGGTAATGTCGGAGACGAAGAACTCATCGAAACAGATCACCCGGGCTTCTTCCGAGAAACGCTTGGCGATGATGGTGAGCGGGTTCTTCTCGCCCGGCAGGGTCTTCATCTCTTCGTGCACGCGCTTCATGAAGCGGTGGAAGTGAGTACGGACCTTTTCCTTGAACGGCAGCGCTTCAAAGAAGGTATCGACCAGGTAAGTCTTGCCCCGGCCAACGCCACCCCAGAAGTACAAGCCCTTGACCGGCGTGTGGTCTTTCTTGCCAAACAACTTGCTGAACATACCCGGCTTGTTCTGCGAGGCCTGGACCAGATCGTCGTACAGGCGCTGCAAATGGCGCACCGCAGTTTCCTGGGCAGCGTCATGGAAGAATTCAGGGCGTTTCAGATCAGCTTGATATCGTTCTAGGGGCGTCATAATTCGTTAGCAAGGCAACAAAAACGGGCCGCCACTGTAACGACGGCCCTGAAGAATGGCAATCAACCCTTGGTCGGGTCAATCCTCGATTGGGGTCAACGCAACGCGCAAGGCTTCGATCGCGGCATCCCGCGAGGCACTGTCGGCGAACGCCGGGCTATCGGCGACAGCAGCACCTTCCAGCCATACGCTGAAGCTCAGGGCCTCGCTGCGTACATCCAGTGCCTGGCCCGATTGCAGCTGCTTGGTTACCGCGCCTGCGGTTTTGCCGTCGGCGAAGTTGCGCGACAGCAGCAGTTGTTCGCCTTCGGCCGCCAGCAAACGGAAGCGGAAGCTGCCGTCGTCTTCGCGGAAGCTGACAAAGCGCGCGGCTTTCGCAGCTTTCTTCTTGGTGGTGGCGGCAACGGCGACCGGATTGACGAACGAGCGCAGGCCCACCGCTTCACGCAGTTCGGCCAGGAACGGTGCAGCCACGGCGCGGGCCTTCTTGGCACCGATCAGCAGCAGGTCTTCCATGTCCGACGGGCGCGACATCAGTTGGTGATAACGCTCGCGCGCTTCGCCCAGTTGGCCGTCCAGCAGTTGGAACAGACGGTTCTTCGCCTCACCCCAGCCCAGGCCTTGCAGCAGTTCGCCGCGGAACTCTTCTTCCTGAGCCTTGGTGGCAAACGCCTGGTACAGGGTGAACAGGTGCGAGTTGTCCGGATCCTTGGCTTCGCCCGGCGCGCGGGAGTCGGTGACGATCCGCGAGATCGCGTCCTTCATGTCCTTGGCGCTGGTGAACAACGGGATGGTGTTGTCGTAGCTCTTCGACATCTTGCGGCCATCCAGGCCTGGCAAGGTGGCGACGCTTTCTTCGATCAGCGCCTCGGGCATGGTGAAGAATTCTTTACCGTTGCCGAACAGGTGGTTGAAACGCTGGCCGATGTCGCGGGCCATTTCCACGTGCTGGATCTGGTCACGACCGACCGGCACCTTGTGGGCGTTGAACATCAGGATGTCCGCGGCCATCAGCACCGGGTAGCTGTACAGGCCCATGGTGATGCCCGCATCCGGGTCTTCGCCGTTCTCCAGGTTCTTGTCCACCGAGGCCTTGTAGGCGTGCGCACGGTTGAGCAGGCCCTTGGCCGCCACGCAGGTCAGCAGCCAGGTCAGCTCGGGGATTTCCGGGATGTCGGACTGGCGGTAGAAGGTTACCCGGTTCACATCCAGGCCACCGGCCAGCCAGGTCGCGGCGATTTCCATGCGCGAGCGCTGGATGCGCTGCGGGTCATCGCACTTGATCAGGGCGTGGTAGTCGGCCAGGAAGTAGAAGGAGTCGGCATTGGCGTCCTGGCTGGCAAGGATCGCCGGGCGAATCGCGCCGGCGTAGTTGCCCAGGTGCGGCGTGCCGGTGGTGGTGATGCCGGTGAGGATGCGGGTACGGGTCGTCATGGGTGATCGCTTGTCATCAATTCGAAAGACGTGGCAGCACAAGATCCTTGAGATCGGTCAGCTTGCCATGAAAAAAGTGTCCGCATTCTGCCACTTTCAGCAGCTCATGGGGGCGATTCAGGGCGGCGGACCAGTCGTAGACGAGTTGTGGGTCGACCACTTCGTCGGTTTCCGGCTGGATCACGGTCAATGGGCAGCCTTGTGGCAGCACGTCGTTATCCCGCAGGCGCATCACCGCCGCGGCCACCATAAACAGGTGCGCGAGTTTTTCGCCCTTGGCTTCCAGGCGGCCGCCGAGGGTGGCCGCCACAAACCCGCCGAAGGAAAAACCCAGCAGAGTGATCGGCAGGTCGGGATGTTTTTCACGCAGCCAGGTGGCCGCGGCTTCGGCGTCGTCGACTTCACCGGTGCCCATATCGTGCGTACCGGCGCTGGCGCCGACACCGCGATAATTGAAACGTAACGTGATCAAGCCGGCATCCCGCGCGGTGCGTTGCAGGGTCGATACGACTTTGTTGAGCATGGTACCGCCCTGCACCGGGTTAGGGTGGCAGATCAGCGCCAGGCCACGTGGCTCGGGGTGATCCAGATACAGGGCTTCCAGTTGGCCTACCGGGCCATCGATCAAAACGGGGGTTTCACGCATCAGCAAGGAAGGAACTCCGTGACCTCTCAAGGGGTCGACTCGTCTAGCTAAAAGTCTGTGCATGGCATCATTGCGAGCTTAATCGCGGTATACAGCGCAGGTCCGAGCCGTTAACGTAAAGCAAAGCCGTTTATAGAGGAAGGACTCGTGGAACACTCGCTCTTAGTTTGGTTGTTGCCGACTCTCGCCTTGGTTGCCGGTGTCGCCATTGGATTCCTGGTTGCCCGCCTGCTGCCGAATGCCGCGCCTAACCGCACGCAGCGTCAGCTGGATGACATTCAGGAACGTTTTGACAGTTATCAGAACGAGGTTGTTACCCACTTCAACAGCACCGCGACCCTGGTGAAAAAGCTCACTCAGAGCTATCAGGAAGTACAGGATCATCTCGCCGAGGGTGCCAACCGCCTGGCCCTGGACGACATCACCCGCCAGCGCCTGCTGGCCGCGCTGCATTCCGATGCACCGCAAGCGCCACGGGAACGCCTGACCCCACCCCGGGAAAACCAGGAACCGCCACGGGACTACGCGCCAAAAACGCCAAACGCCCCGGGGATGCTGGATGAGCATTACGGCTTGAAGAAGTAATACCTTTTCAAGCGACATGAAAAAGCCCGGCTGATCGATGATCAGCCGGGCTTTTTTGTTGGACGCAGGTCGACCAGACAACACTGATCCAATGTGGGAGCGGGCTTGCTCGCGAAGGCGGTGGGTCAGTTAATACATCGGGTGACTGACACACTGCATTCGCGAGCAAGCCCGCTCCCACATTGACCGCGCCCTGCCTCAGGACACGGGTTGTTCTTGTAGCTGCCCGTCCTGTATCCGCACATGCCGCCCATGGAAACGCTTGAGGCTGCTGCGATGCCCGACGCTGACGATGCTCAAGCCCGGCAACTCATCGATCAACGTCTGATACAGCGCTGCTTCATCTTCCTCATCCATCGCCGACGTGGCCTCGTCCATGTACAGCCATTGCGGTTCAAACAACAACGCCCGGGCAAACGCCAGGCGCTGCTGCTCACCCGGTGACAGCATGCGCTGCCAGTGATTGGCTTCGTCCAGGCGTGGGATCAGGTGTGTCAGGCGGCAGGTTTCCAGGACCTGTGCATAACGTTCCGCCGGATACGCGCCCTCCTCCTGTGGATAACTCAACACACCACGCAGCGTACCGATCGGCAGATACGGCTTCTGCGGCAGGAACAAATAACGCTCGGCCGGCAAACGAATGTTGCCATGGCCGTTTGGCCACAAATTGCCCATGGCCCTCAGCAAGGTTGATTTGCCGCTGCCGGAACGACCGCTGAGCATCAGGCGCTCACCTTCGGCAACCGTCAGGTTGGCGCCTTCGAGCAGATGACGACCATCCGCCAGATCCAGGCTGAGGTTGTTCACCTGCAAACCGCCGCCCTGGCGCTGCAACTCGATGCCCATGTTGCGGCCTTCGTTTTCTTCCATCGCCTCGCCGAAGCTCAGCAGACGATCACAGGTCGCACGCCAGCTGGCCAACACGGTGTACGCGTCGACAAACCAACTGAGGCTGCCCTGCACACTGCCAAACGCCTGGGCGACTTGCATCAGTACGCCCAATTCGATCTTGCCGGAAAAGTAACGCGGCGCTGCCACCACAAACGGGAAGATGATCGCGATCTGCGAGTAACCGCTGGTGAAGAAATTCAGGCGCTTCTTGAGCTGCATGATGCTCCAGAAGTTGCTCCACACCCGCCCGAAACGCGCACTCAGCTGCTGGTGTTCATTGGGCTCGCCATTGAACAGCGCGATGCTTTCCGCGTTCTCGCGTACCCGCACCAGGCTGAAACGCAAGTCAGCCTCGAAGCGTTGTTGACGGTTGCTCAAGCCGATCAGTTTTCGACCAATCAAATGGGTCAACCAACTGCCCAGCACCGCATAGACCAGCGCCGCCCAGAACATGTAGCCGGGAATGGTGATGCCCCACACTTCGATGCTGCCGGACACGCCCCACAGGATCACCGAGAACGACACCAGGCTCACCAGGTTACTGATAAAACCCAGGCCCAGGCTCAGGGTGCTGCTGGTGAAGGCGTTGAGGTCTTCGGAGATACGTTGGTCGGGGTTATCGGTGTAGCCGCCGTATTCCAGGTGGTAGTAGTTCTTCTGGCTCAGCCACTTGGCAAAATAGGTTTCGGTCAGCCAGCGCCGCCAGCGGATGGTGAGCATTTGCTGCAAATAGGAGGTGAACACCCCGGTGACGATCGCCACCACGGCGATCACGCTGAAATACATCAGCAAGTGGGTGAAGGCGTCGTAGTCCTTCTTTTCCAGGGCGTTGTAGAAGTCGCGGTTCCAGCTGTTGAACCACACCGACACCGCCACACTGAACAGTGACAGCCCCAGCACCACCAGCAGCAACAGCCAGGCCTTGCCCTTCTCCTCACTGCGCCAGTAAGGGGTGATCAGCGCCCACACTTTCCTTAAAAATTGCCCACGCACCGCGTCATTGACCGCGGAATACTCAGCGTTCTGATTCATTGTTCAGGCTCGGTAGGAAAAAAATAACAGGCGTTTGAACCGATCATAGACGATCGGTTCAGGGCTCCGTGCGGCCTGACGCAGATTGTTCAGTCGCCGTTCAACGTCGAACCGGGCGTTTCTGCAACTTGCGCTGCAACGTTCGACGGTGCATGCCCAGGGCGCGGGCCGTGGCGGAGATATTGCCTTCGTGCTCGGTCAACACCCGCTGGATGTGTTCCCACTGCAGGCGGTCCACCGACATCGGGTTTTCCGGCACCAGGGTGTCGAGGTCGGCGTGCTCGGAGAGCAAGGCGGCCAGCACGTCGTCGGCGTCTGCCGGCTTGCACAGGTAGTTGCAGGCACCCCGCTTGATCGCCTCGACGGCGGTGGCAATGCTGGAATAGCCGGTGAGGATCACCACGCGCATTTCCGGGTCCAGCTCCAGCAGCTTGGGCAGCAGCACCAGGCCGGAGTCGCCGTCCATTTTCAGGTCCAGGGCCGCGTATTCCGGCAGGTCGGCCGTGGCGATGGCCAGGCCTTCTTCGGCGGATCCGGCGGTACTCACGCGAAAGCCACGACGGCTCATGGCGCGGGCCATCACGCGGGTAAAGGTGGCGTCGTCATCTACCAGCAGCAGGTGCGGCAGTTCTTCGCCTTCGACTTGGATCTCGTCACTCATCGATGTCTCCTCGTGCGACACGGGGCAGGCGCAGCTCGGTGAGCGTGCCGCCTTCCTCATGACTATAGAGTTTCACTGAGCCGCCCGCGCGAGTCACGCTGGCCTTGCTCAAAAACAGGCCCAGGCCGAAGCCTTTGCCCTTGGTGGTAAAGAAGGGCTTGCCGATCTGCTCGGCAATCGCCAGCGGCACGCCGGCACCGTGGTCGCGAATGCTGATGGTGAAGTCTTCCACGTCCCAGTCCAGGGTCACTTCCAACCCTTCCGGGCAGGCATCGGCGGCGTTGTTCAGCAGATTCAGCAGCGCCTGGGTCAGGTCCGGCGGCGGCGCCATGCGCGGCACCGTGCCCTGGCCCAGCAGGTGGAAACGGTAGCTGGCTTCGGGACGCATCAGGTGCCAGCGGTTCAGGGCTTCGTCGAGCCACTGGGTGACGTCCTGCATCTCCACTGCCAGGCGGCGATTGGCTTCGGCGGCGCGCACCAGTTGTTGCAACGTCAGCTTGCACTGCTTGACCTGTTCCTGCAGCACACTCAGGTCGTCTTGCAGGGCCGGGTCGTGGTGGTCCTGGGTCATTTCCTTGAGCAGTACGCTCATGGTCGCCAGCGGCGTGCCCAGTTCGTGAGCCGCGCCGGCGGCCTGGGTGGCGACGGCCAGCAACTGCTGGTCCCGCAGGCCTTCTTCACGGCGAATGGCGCGCAACTCTTCCTGGCGCCGCAGCTCTTCCGCCATTCGTGCGGCAAAAAAGGTGATGACCGCCGCCGACAGGGCAAAGCTCAGCCACATGCCGTAGATCTGCAGGTTTTCCCGGGCGATGGGGAAGGTCTGCAACGGGTAGAACTGCGCCAGCAGCAGGGTGTAGAGGGTCAGGGCGATGCCCGACAGCACCACCGAATAACGCCACGGCAAGGTCACCGCCGCGATGGTCAGTGGCACCAGGTAATAAGAAACAAAGGGGTTGGTGGAACCGCCGGAGAAGTACAGCAACACACTGTGGATAAACAGGTCGCAGGCCAATTGCAGGGCGTATTCCAGCTCGGTCACAGGCCACGTGGTGCGCAGCCGGATGACGGTAAATACACACAGCACCGTGGAGAAGCCCAGGGTCACGGCCAACTGCAACCAAGGCAGCGGCAGCAGCTTGAACCAATAGGCGAGCCCCACCGAACCGGCCTGTGCGGCCAGCACCAGGGTGCGGATGAACGTCAGGCGCCAAAGGTTCTGGCGGGTGGCGGAAGTCAGTTTTACGGCGGCGAGCATGAGCTCTCCCGATGAGCGCTGCAGGCGGATCGCACGGAGTATAAACGAAGCGACAGCGCTGGCACGGCGTGTGTGGCTCTTTGACGCAGGGGTCCGGATCATGACCGTTCGTCGGCATCCGCCAACTTGTAGCGAATGTGTAAACCCGAAGAACTGAAACCTTGCGTCTACAGTCTTACCGAACACGAACATCTCAAGGAGCTTACATGTCTCGTTTCATTCGCAGTGCAGCCACCCTCACCCTCGGCGCCGCTACCCTCGCCAGCCTGCCGGCCATGGCCGCTGACGAACTGCATTACAACCAGATTTCCCTGCGTGCCGAAGTCAGCCAGGAAGTGGCGCGCGACCAGATGATCGTCACCCTGTACACCGAGTCGCAGAACACCGACCCGGCCAAGCTGGCCGCCGAAATCACCACCACCATGAACAAGGCGCTGGCCCAGGCCCGCGAAGTCAAAGGCGTAACCTTGCGCCAGGGCAGCCGCAACAGCTACCCGATCTACGACAACAAGAACCAGAAAATCACCGGCTGGCGTGAACGCGCTGAACTGCGCATGGAAAGTGCCGATTTCGCCGCCCTGTCCAAGCTCACCGGCGACATGCTGACCAACCTGAAAATGGACAGCATGGATTTCGCCATTGCCAACCCGACCCGCAAAGCCAGCGAAGATGCCCTGCTTAAAGAGGCGGTAACCGCGTTCAAGGCCCGTGCACAACTGGCCACCGATGCGCTGGGCGGCAAGGGCTACAAGATCGTCAACCTGAACTTCAACACCAACGGTTATCCGCAGCCCTACGCCCGCGGCGGGATGATGATGAAAGCCGCAGCGATGGATTCGGCGCCGACGCCGGAAGTTGAAGCGGGTACCAGCCAGGTCAACATGACCGCGGATGGCGTGATCGAAGTCCAGATGCCCTGATTGAGCGGTACCGGAGTTGCAATGACGCTGCCTACGGGCAGCGTTTTGCGTTCAGGTGAGAACATATCCTGCAACTCACGCCTCAATTCACCACGGAATCGATATTCCGGTTTTCGACACCCATATATACCCCCCACGTTGACAGGGATTGCTCTGCGGGTATGTGTCCAAACCACTATCGAGTATCGCAACCATGTCCCATCGTTTGTCCCCGTCCCTACAGAGCATAAATACCCGATTTCTGCAGCCAGCCGCTTCAATGACGGCGCCCCCCAATCCACACCCCAGCGTTCACAACACGCTCACCTCTACCCCAGCGCTACCGCAAGGTGAAGCCGCAGCTCCCGGGGACCCAGCCCTGGTTCAGGCCTACATCGGGGCGGTACAACGTAAGGTTGAAGGTCACACACCCGGCCTGGTCAAGGTCCCCTCCCAGACGGTGTTGGGCCAATGGCTTGAGCTGCATCGCTCGCAACTGGAACACCCGGTTATCCAGGGCTGGATGCGCGAGCAGAACATCGCCCCGTCCACCCTGTCGGTCGTGCCTTCCACCGGTGCCATGTCCGCCAACGTCAACGGTGTGAAGAAGGACTTTTCGCTGATCGACGGTTCAGGCTGGGCACAGGTTTCTGGGCCCCTTCTAGCGTCCGCCCAGGTTATCGCGCCCGGCGCCGGTCAGGCGTTACGCATACGCTCAGACGAAAATACGGTGAATGTCAGCGCGAAAGTGGTCGCAAACTTCTACGGTATACCGCTCCCCGCCAACCTTGCGCAGGGCAGAACGCAGCTAAGGCAGCTTGAGCACAATCAATCTTTCGGCGCCATTGCCACCGATGACCGCCTGCGGCCCGCCAACCTGCGCTCGGCCCAGGCGCTGGAAACCCAGAAGGCCAATACCGAAGCCTTTAATAGCGTTGCACCGCAGAAGCTGGCCTATTCAAACCTGGCAAACGGTGTGGCTAATGCCTTTCCCAAAGTGCACAACGAGGCCAAACAGTGGACTAAGGAGCTGATCGAAAAAGCGACCGGACAAACCAACGTCGACCCCGACAGCCTGTATCTCAACCGCTTTCGCCATGGCCAGAGCGCGTCGCCCGGTACCGCGACCGGCGCGATGCACATCAATGAAGAACCGTTCTATTCCAAACGTCTGCCGGATGCACTGCTGGATAACTTTTCCGAACATGACTGGATCCCCGGCCAAATTGACGCTGAAGCAGGTATCTATACGACGGGGCCCGGGGAAAGTACCAAGGGCGGCTATGGTGCCCACAACCAGTTCCCCCTCGCCCCTTCGACGCTGATGCACGAAACCTGGAAAACCGACTTCCAGGGGCGCATGACCAGCAAAATAAATGACTTCTGGAACACCCATGGGGATGCCTATCGCACCACCCTCAAGGGACAATTCGTCCAACAGGCACGCCAGCAACTGAGCGCCTATGACGCCAAGTCCCCCACCGAAAAAAAGCTGATGCCGGCCGAGCACCAGTTCACCCGGGATGACTATCGCCTGGTCATGAAGGCGGCGTCCAACCTTCCTCAGGCCGAAAACGCGCCGCTGACCGTCGACCAACTGAAGGCTGAAGCGCCGGCCAAAGATCAGTTGCGAGCGTACCCTTTCGATATCAACGGCTGGGGTTCCAGCGACATCATCCGGTTCGCCGTCCTTGATGACGGCCAGTACAACTACCAGAACAATCGGCGTGACGGCGTGCAGATCCTCTACATTCCCGGTGCCACACCAGCATTCCTGAGGTTCGCCTCCCTGGACAAAATGGATGAGTGGGTGGTCGAGCAGGCCAAGGATCCGAAAAAGCGCGAGGCCCTCGCTGGCCACTTCTCCAAGCTTGACCGCCAGGACGGCGGCCCGCTGGGCAAATCAGGGGTCGACGCCTCATTGGTGCATTTGGCCAACGGTGATTGGTCGAAGATGGAGGGCAAGACGATTGATCGCAAACCCGTGCGCATCGAAGGCGACGTCTTCAGTCAGATGCGCGTCCAGGCCAAGGCGCGGATGACCAGTGATGCGGACACCTCGATCAAATCCAACAGCGAAGTGACCCGAGATACCTGGCTCAATGACGTCTCCACTGCCCTCAAGATATTCGCACCCATGGCGCCTGGCGGACTCGCCGCTGCCACCACCGTCGGGGTCCTGGGCGTCACGGAGTTCGCGTTAGGCGCGGAAAAAACCGCATCGGGCGACACCCAGGCTGAACGCAGCGATGGCGCCTGGAAAACCTTCGATGGTGCGCTCAACACCTTGTTTTCCGCCGGTGCGAGCGGGAAGGTCGAAGACCCGTTTGCAGCGCCACGTGAAAACGTGACTACGCTGCCCGGCCAGGGCAACACACTCAATACGCTTGATCAAAGCCGTGCAGGCCGTGGTTTGGCTGACCGGTTACAACCTTCGCAGGCGGGCAATATCAGTGGCCATGCGGTCGCGGATGGCGAGCGCCTGATTGCAAACCGCACGCCCAACGCCAAGGGCGTCTATCAGGTCAAGGACAGCGACGGTGTTGACCAGTGGCTGATCCGCCACACCGACAGCAGTGGTATGAGCAAGGTTTACGAGATCAGAGGGGATTTCAAACTCAGCGACAACTATGTGCAGATTATTGACCCTTCTACCCGCAAACCGGTGATGACGGTGCAGTCCAACGGTGACGGCGGATGGGTGCGCGATACGCTAAAAGGAGGCTGGCCCTGGTCCCGGTCGACGTCGAATTCCCCCAGCACCCCCACAGCACTTGAACCGAAGGTTTCCCAGCTGTTTGTGGACGAAAAGGGGATTAAAATCAGTGGCGCCGAAAAGTTTGATAGCTACCTGAACCTGGCGCTCGACAAGAATCTCTTGCCGACCGACAGTGTTTATGAAGATGGCTCCACGATGAAAAGGAAGCTCAGCGTTTCCTGGACAGTCGACGACAATGAGTTCGCCGTTACCGCCAATGAAAGGGCAAGGGAATCCCCCTATTCAAACACCCAATATTCCTCCAGCTTTGCGCCTGATCTGAATCGCGAAAACTATACGATTGTGAAAACCGAAGCCGGTGTGGAATCACGTACGGAGTTGAATTTCAGAGCAAAAGATAACGATGAACACGACACCCTCAGGCACCGGTTTGCCACATTTGAGGCGCAGGTGCCTGACCCGGCGCTACGCGCTCGAATTTCCGAGGTGGCCCACCAAGGTTCATCGTTACCAGCATTGCTTGAACTGTCGCAACCGTTGTTGAAGGATGATTACAGCGTCGCCGCAGGCCCGAAGAACTTTACTATCAATTACAACCCGGCAAGCAATGAACACACCGTCATCGCGGAAACGAACTGGATACTTAAATATGCAACGGAAGATGGCATGGTTATCAATCGGGACCTGGATATAAAAAGTATCCGGACATTCACGATACGTGAAAGTAATGAGGTTGATGTGGACGATTACACTATCGACAAGTCGGCGCCGACCAAAATAGAAATCTCCATGCCAACGAACATCTGATCGTGTTCCTTGCCCGTCAGGTGATGAGCCCCTACCTGGCAGCGCTAAACGGCGGTAACCTCGGTAACCGCCGTTTTGTGCTATCTCTGGGGTCTCCATGGAAAGAATCACCTTAAAACCGCTGCTCCTCGCTGCCGGCCTGCTGGCGTTCATGCCTCTGGCCCAGGCGGCCAGCACCCTGGTTTACTGCTCCGAAGCCAGCCCCGCCGGCTTCGACCCCAGCCAGTACACCAGCGGCACCGATTTCGATGCCTCCGCCGAAACCGTGTTCAACCGCCTGACCCAGTTCAAGCGCGGCGGCACTGAAGTCGAACCTGGCCTTGCAACCAGCTGGGATGTGTCCAAAGACGGCCTGACCTACACCTTCCACCTGCGGGATGGCGTCAAGTTCCACACCACCGACTACTTCACCCCGACCCGTGACTTCAACGCCGACGATGTGCTCTTCACCTTCCAGCGCCTGCTGGATCCCGAGAGTCCGTTCCGTAAAGCCTATCCGTCGGAATCGCCCTACTTCACCGACATGGGCTTGAACACCACCATCAAGAACGTCGAAAAACTCGACGAACACACGGTGCGCTTCAACCTGAATAACGTTGATGCCTCCTTCGTGCAGAACCTGGCCATGAGCTTCGCCTCGGTGCAGTCCGCCGAATATGCCGCGCAGTTGCTCAAGGAAGGCAAGGCCGCCGACATCAACCAGAAGCCGGTGGGCACCGGGCCATTTGTGTTCAAGCGTTACCAGAAGGATTCGCAGATTCGCTACAGCGCCAATAAACAGTATTGGAAGCCCGACGATGTGAAGCTCGACAATCTGGTGTTCTCGATCACTCCGGACGCCGCCGTGCGCCTGCAAAAGCTCAAGGCGGGCGAGTGCCAGGTCAGCGGTTACCCGCGCCCTTCCGACATCGAAGTGATGAAGCAAGACCCCAACCTGCGGGTCCTTCAGCAAGCCGGCTTCAACCTGGGCTTTCTCGCCTACAACGTGACCCATCCGCCCCTGGACCAGCTCAAGGTGCGCCAGGCCCTGGACATGGCCATCGACAAGCCGGCAATCATCAAGGCGGTGTACAAGAGTGCCGGACAATTGGCGCAGAACGCCCTGCCTCCGGCCCAGTGGTCTTATGACCCGACGATCAAGGACGCGCCCTACGATCCGGCCAAGGCGCGGGCGCTACTAAAAGAAGCAGGGGTTGCACCAGGTACCACCCTCAACCTGTGGGCGATGACGGTTCAACGTGCATCGAATCCCAACGCCCGGATGTCGGCGCAGATGATCCAGCAGGATTGGGAAAAGATCGGCATCAAGGCCAATATCGTCAGCTATGAGTGGGGCGAATACATCAAACGCGCCAAAGCCGGCGAGCATGACGTGATGATCTACGGCTGGACCGGCGACAACGGTGACCCGGATAACTGGCTCGGCGTGCTCTACAGTTGTGCCGCGGTGAAGGGCAGCAACTATGCGAAGTGGTGTAACCCGGCCTACGACAAACTCGTGCAGCAGGCCAAGGTCAGCAGCGACCGTGAACAGCGCATCAAGTGGTATCAACAGGCACAAAAAATCCTTAAGGAACAAGTACCTATAACGCCTATCGCAAACTCGACGGTTTTCCAGCCCCTTCGAAAGGAAGTACAGGACTTCAAGATCAGTCCATTTGGACTCACACCGTTCTACGGCGTCAGTCTGAATAAGTAACAGCGACGCCCCAACCGAGTGCGCCAGACGCCTCGGTTGGGCATTACTGGTGCAGCCCTCGCACCGAAAAAACCCCTCAAAAGTGCGTAAATGTGTCTGAACTTACACATATGCGACATTCGTGTACGTTCGTACCACTGTTTAGCCGTTGTAGGCTCTCAACATCTTGCATTGGGTATGGGCCCTGCATAAGTATCCGCAGGTCGACTCACGAGGTCGCCCTCACTACCAAAAATGACAACAAATCATGAGGCCAACATGCTTAAACACGCAGTCATTCCGTTATTAGTCAGCGCCGGTTTAATGGCTGCTGCACCTTTCGCCCAAGCGGCGAGCAACCTGGTGTTCTGCTCCGAAGGGAGCCCGGCCGGTTTTGACCCAGGCCAGTACACCACCGGAACAGACTTCGATGCTTCGGCCGAAACCATGTTCAACCGTCTGACCCAGTTCGAGCGCGGCGGCACCGCTGTTGTTCCTGGGCTGGCCACGACCTGGGATGTTTCCCCGGATGGCCTGACGTACACCTTTCACCTGCGTGAAGGCGTCAAGTTCCACACCACCCCGTACTTCAAGCCAACTCGTGAATTCACGGCTGACGACGTACTGTTCACCTTCAACCGGATGATCAATAAAGACGATCCGTTCCGTAAAGCCTACCCAACCGAGTTCCCGTACTTCACGGACATGGGTATGGACACCAACATCAAGAACATCGAGAAAGTCGATGACCACACCGTCAAGTTCACCCTTGGCACCGTGGACGCCGCCTTCATCCAGAACCTGGCAATGAGCTTCGCCTCCATCCAGTCGGCTGAATACGCCGCCCAACTGTTGAAGGAAGGCAAGGCACAGGACATCAACCAGAAGCCAATCGGCACTGGTCCGTTCGTGTTCAAGAGCTACCAGAAAGACTCCAACATCCGTTACACCGGCAACAAGGATTACTGGAAGCCTGAAGACGTGAAGATCGACAACCTGATCTTCGCCATCACCACCGACCCGTCGGTGCGTATCCAGAAGCTGAAGAAAAACGAATGCCAGGTGACCCTGTTCCCACGTCCAGCCGACCTCAAGGCGCTGGGTGAAGACAAGGACCTGAAACTGCCGCACCAGGCCGGTTTCAACCTGGGCTACATCGCCTACAACGTAATGCCGGTCCTCAAGGGCCAGACCGCGCCTAACCCGCTGTCCGACCTGCGCGTGCGTGAGGCCCTGGACATGTCGGTGAACAAGCAGCAGATCATCGACTCGGTTTACCAGGGTGCAGGCCAACTGGCTGTCAACGCCATGCCGCCTACCCAATGGTCCTACGACACCACCATCAAGGATGCGCCGTTTGATGTGACCAAAGCCAAGGCTTTGCTCAAGGAAGCCGGCGTCAAGGAAGGCACCGAGATCACCCTGTGGGCGATGCCGGTCCAGCGTCCGTACAACCCGAACGCCAAGCTGATGGCTGAGATGCTGCAGAACGACTGGAAACAGATCGGCCTGAAAGTGAACATCGTCAGCTACGAGTGGGGCGAGTACATCAAGCGTTCCAAAGGCGGCGAGAACCAGGCCATGATCATTGGCTGGAGCGGCGACAATGGTGACCCGGACAACTGGCTGAACGTGCTGTTCGGCTGCGATTCCCTGGCCGGTAACAACTTCTCCAAGTGGTGCGACAAGAAATTCGACGGCATCGTGAAAGAAGCCAAGGCGACTTCCGACGTAGCCAAACGCACCGAGCTGTACAAGCAGGCGCAACATATCCTCAAAGATGCAGTCCCGATGACACCTATCGCGCACTCGACGGTGTATCAACCCATGCGCAACAACGTGCAGGACTTCAAGATCAGCCCATTTGGCTTGAACTCCTTCTACGGCGTGAGCGTAAGCGGCAAGTAAGGATCGCTGGCGGCGACGTTTCATAACGTCGCCGTTATTGCATCCGCCAAGGCCGTAGGAAACAGACCACCTCCGCACACGCCGCCGTCCTACGGCAGCTAACTGCGAATCGCGGCTCCGTTACCTACAAGGTCTGTCAGATTCGTTGCATTTACTGCCCGGCTCCCGACCCATAACGTCGTGGCACGGCAGAAGCATCGTCTCTGTGGGGCAACTGCCGTTGTGGGATCAGTGTTGTCGCAGGGCCCTGAATGGCCTTGCGATTGCTCACTGACGAAAACAACAAACAAGGATCGGGATTGTCATGCGCCATACCACCGTTCTATCCGCGATATTCGGCACCAGCCTGTTGGCTGTGGCCTCGATGGGCCAGGCTGCCGAGAAAAAGAGCCTGGTGTTTTGCTCCGAAGGCAGCCCGGCTGGCTTCGACACCGCGCAATACACGACGGCCACCGATAACGACGCCGCCGAGCCTATCTACAACCGCTTGGCCGAGTTCGAAAAAGGCGCGACCAATGTCGTACCGGGCCTGGCAACTCGTTGGGATATTTCCGAAGACGGCCTGACCTACACCTTCCACCTGCGCGAAGGGGTGAAATTCCACAGCAACAAGGACTTCAAGCCGACGCGTGATTTCAACGCCGACGATGTGCTGTTCACCTTCAATCGCATGCTTGACCCCGAACACCCGTTCCGCAAGGCCTACCCCACCGAGTTCCCGTACTTCAACGGGATGAGCCTGAACAAGAACATCGCCAAGGTCGAGAAAACCGACCCGCACACCGTGGTGATGACCCTGAACACGGTCGACGCCGCGTTTATCCAGAACATCGCCATGAGCTTCGCCTCGATCCTGTCGGCTGAATACGCCGACCACTTGCTCAAGGTCGGCAAGCCCAGCGACATCAACCAGAAGCCGATCGGCACCGGGCCGTTCGTGTTCCAGCGTTACCAGAAAGACTCGCAGATTCGCTATACCGGCAACAAACAGTACTGGGACCCGAGCCGCGTGAAGCTCGACCAGCTGATTTTTGCGATCAACACCGACGCGTCGGTGCGGGTGCAAAAGCTCAAGGCCGGTGAATGCCAGATCACCCTGCACCCGCGCCCGGCCGACGTCGAAGCCCTGAAGGCCGACCCGAAGCTGCAACTGCTGACCAAGCCAGGCTTCAACCTCGGCTACATCGCCTATAACGTGCGGCACAAACCCTTCGACCAGCTCGAAGTGCGCCAGGCCCTGGACATGGCGGTGAACAAGCAGAGCATTCTCAACGCCGTGTACCAGGGCGCGGGGCAACTGGCCGTCAACGCCATGCCGCCGACCCAGTGGTCTTACGACGACACCATCAAGGACGCCGCCTACAACCCGGAAAAAGCCAAGGAACTGCTCAAGGCTGCCGGCGTGAAGGAAGGCACCGAGATCACCCTGTGGGCGATGCCAGTGCAACGGCCGTACAACCCCAACGCCAAGCTGATGGCCGAAATGCTGCAAAGCGATTGGGCGAAGATTGGCCTCAAGGTCAAGATCGTCAGCTATGAATGGGGCGAGTACATCAAGCGCACCAAGAATGGCGAGCACGATATCAGCCTGATCGGCTGGACCGGCGACAACGGTGACCCGGACAACTGGCTGGGCACCCTCTACAGCTGCGACGCCATCGGCGGGAACAACTACTCCATGTGGTGTGACCCGGCGTACGACAAGCTGATCAAGCAAGCCAAGGTCGTGACCGACCGCGAACAAAGGACTGTTCTGTACAAACAGGCGCAGCAACTGCTCAAGCAGCAGGTGCCGATCACGCCAGTCGCCCACTCGACGGTCAACCAGCCGTTAAGCGCCAAAGTCGAAGGATTCAAAGTCAGCCCCTTCGGCCGCAACGTGTTCTCGGGCGTCAGCATCAACCCATAAAAAGATAACCGGATTGCGCAGGGCGAGCACTCGCCTTGCTGCAAACGTGCAGCCTTATTTCGGGTTTTACCCTTGGGCAAACGTTTGCAAAGGCTTGAATGAGTTACACACCCAATAGCCGGTTCACCTAAAAAGACCGGCATTAAAAAGAGAACCAAAGGAGCTTCACCCATGAAACTGAGCAGCACCGCGCTACTGGCCCTGGCCATCAGCAGCATCACGGCTACCGCATACGCTGAACCTGCAAGCCAGGACTTCGTTCCAACCACATTGGCCGGCACCAGCGCCCAAAGCGAGGCCAAAGGCTACATCGATGGATTTAGCCTGGGCGGTACAACCCGTAACTGGTTTTCCAACGAACAGAAGTTCCGTGGCCAGAAATTCGGTTACCAGAAGCACAACCAGGCCCGTACCGACGCGTACCGTACCAACTGGGTACAAGGCACCATCCTCAACGGTACCTCGGGCTTTACCCAAGGCACTGTTGGCGTGAGCACTGAAGTGGCGGTCTACAACGCTCTGGTCCTGGACCGCAGCAAGCGCGACATCAAGGGCGGCTCCAACCGTACCCTGGCGGACTCCAACGGCGACGCCGTAGACCAGTGGAGCAAACTGGGCCTGGCCAACGTCAAGTTCCGTGTCTCGAACACCACCTTGACCGCCGGTCGCCAGAACTTCAGCAGCGGCATCGTCGACACCATCGGCAACCGTGCACTGCCTTCGAGCTTTGAAGGGGTGAGCTTCAACAGCGAAGAGTTCAGCAACCTGTCGTTCCAGGGCGGCATCTTCGATCGCGTTTCGCCACGGACCGAGCAAAGCCTGTCGAAATTCCGTTCCGAGTACGGTAACGGCCAGACCACCGACAAAGTCAAAACCCTGGGTTTCAACTACCAGCCATTCAAGAGCCTGAAAACCAGCGTGTTCGCCGCTAACGTCGAAGACTTCTGGAACCAGTACTACGTCGGCGCCACCCACGAACTGGGTGATGCCCAGACCCTGGCACTGACCACCGGCCTGAACTACTACAAAACGACCGATACCGGCAGCAAGAAGATGGGCAGCATCGACAACGACACTTACTCGTTGTCTTTCGGCCTGACTCACCAGGCCCACAGCCTGACCTTCTCCTACCAGGCCATCAACGGTGACGAGTACTTCGACTACCTGCACGAAACCAACGGTATCTACCTGGCCAACTCCTTGACCTCCGACTTTAACGGACCGAACGAGAAATCCTTCCAGATCGCCTACGGCATCAACATGGCCGAATACGGCGTGCCAGGCCTGAAGTTCAACATCTACTCGGCTCGCGGCTGGGGCATCGACGGTACTCACTACACCGGTACTGCCTACGGCGAATCTGGCGTGGCACGTAGCGACCTGCGCCTGATGGACGGCGAGAAGCACCAGGAATACGGCGTGGGCGCGGCTTACGCGATCCAGAGCGGCTCGCTCAAGGCCACCACCATCCGTGGTACCTACGTCACTCACCGCGCCAGCGAAAATCAGGCTGACGGCAACATCCGTGAGTTCCGCCTGGTCACCACCATCCCGTTCAACATTCTTTAATCAGCGCCAGAGTAGGCGGCGGGCTCAGGACGGGCCCGCCGCCTACGCTTGTCTGGTCCAATCGATTGCAGAGGGCTCTTAGATGAAAATGCTCCCGTTACAAGCTGCCATTGCCGCTGCGCTGTTGAGCGTCGCTGTCGGCATCTCGGCCAAACCGTTGGTCGTCTGCACCGAAGCCAGCCCGGAAGGCTTCGATCCGGTCCTGTACACCACGGCTGTCACCGCCGACGCCGCGGCCGAAACCATGTTCAACCGTCTGGTGGACTTCAAGCCCGGCACCACCGAAGTGATCCCGGCGCTGGCCAAGGACCTGCCGGAAATCAGTGCCGATGGCCTGACCTACACCTTTCACCTGCGTGACGACATCAAGTTCCACACCACCGACTACTTCAAACCCACGCGCAACATGAACGCCGACGACGTGCTCTGGAGCTTCCAGCGCCAGCTGGACCCGAATCACCCGTGGCACAACAAGTCCAACGTGGGCTACCCGTACTTTGAAAGCATGGGCTTCAAGGAACTGCTCAAGAGCGTAGAGAAGACCGATGACCACACCGTGGTCTTCACCCTGACCCGCCCTGAAGCACCATTCCTGGCCGACCTGGCCATGGCGTTTTCCTCGATTCACTCCGCCGAATACGCCGACCAGTTGCTCAAGTCCGGCAAGACCGATGACCTGAACGCCAAGCCCATCGGCACCGGCCCGTTCATCTTCTCGCGCTACGCCAAAGACGCCCAAGTGCGCTTCAAGGCCAACCCGGACTACTTCCGTGGCAAGCCGCCGGCTGACCCGTTGATCCTGGCCATCACCACCGACAGCAACGTGCGCCTGCAAAAGCTCAAGGCCAACGAATGCCAGATCGCGCTGTATCCCAAGCCCGATGACGTGCCGAATGCCAAGGCTGATCCAAACCTGAAAGTCGCGGAACTGGCGGCCATGACCACCAGCTACACCGCCCTGAACACCACCCACAAGTACATGAGCGACGCGCGGGTGCGTCACGCGATCAACATCGCGTTCGACAAAAAAGGCTACAACGAATCCCTGTACGGCAAAGGCAACTCCATCGATGCCACCGGCCCATACCCGCCAACCCTGCTGGGCTTCAGCGACAAGCTGAAAAACCCGCCGCGTGACTTGGACAAGGCCCGCGCCCTGCTCAAGGAAGCCGGCGTACCGGAAGGCACCGAGTTCACCCTGTTCACCCGTAACGGCGGCGGCCCTACCAACCCCAACCCGATGCTCGGCGCCCAGCGCATGCAGGCGGACCTGGCGCAAATCGGCCTGAAAGTGAACATCAAGGTCATGGAATGGGGCGAAATGCTCAAACGCGCCAAGAATGGCGAACATGACATGGTCTCCGCCGGTTGGGCGGGGGATAACGGGGACCCGGATAACTTCCTCACCCCGAACTTGAGTTGCGATGCAGCGAAAAACGGCGAAAACTACGCCCGCTGGTGTAACAAAGAGTTTCAAGACTTGATCGACAAGGCGCGCGCCATCGCTGAACCCACCCAACGCGCTGCACTCTATGAACAAGCACTGGACGTTTTCGAAAAGGACCAACCATGGATTCCCATGGCTTACCCGAAAATGTTCACCGCCATGCGTAAAAACGTCGAAGGTTTTACCCAAAGCCCTCTGACTACAAATAACTTCGCCACCACCCAGGTGAAGTAGATAAGAGACGCTCGGCACCGTCGACATTGACGGTGCCGAACCTGCCTAACCGGCTGATTGAGGTACACAACAAGATGTTTAGTTTTATTGCCCGCCGATTGGGGTTATTGATCCCCACGTTTTTCGGCATCACCTTGCTGACGTTCGCGTTGATTCGCATGATCCCTGGCGACCCCGTCGAAGTCATGATGGGCGAACGACGAGTCGACCCCGAGATGCACGCTCAGGCAATGGAACGCCTTGGTCTGAACAAACCGCTTTACGCGCAATACCTGGATTATGTCGGCAAGCTCGCCCACGGCGACCTCGGCGAATCCCTGCGTACCCGTACCAGCGTGTGGACTGAATTCACCGCACTTTTCCCCGCGACCCTGGAACTGTCCATGGCCGCCCTGTTGTTCGCCGGCATCCTGGGGCTGTTAGCCGGGGTGATCGCGGCCTTGAAGCGAGGATCCCTGTTCGACCATGGGGTGATGGGCATCTCCCTGGCGGGATATTCGATGCCGATCTTCTGGTGGGGCCTGATCCTGATCATGTTCTTCTCCGTGAGCCTGGGCTGGACGCCAGTGTCGGGACGGATCGACCTGCTCTACGACATCGAGCCGCGCACCGGCTTCATGCTGATCGACACCCTGCTGGCTGACGAGCCGGACGCATTCTGGGATGCCCTGCACCACCTGATCCTGCCAGCCATCGTGCTCGGTACCATCCCGCTGGCCGTTATCGCCCGGATGACCCGTTCGTCGATGCTTGAAGTATTGCGCGAAGACTACATCCGCACCGCCAAGGCCAAAGGCCTGTCGCCGGCGCGCGTGGTGTTCGTCCACGGCCTGCGTAACGCCTTGATCCCGGTACTTACCGTGGTCGGCCTGCAAGTCGGCACGTTGCTGGCCGGCGCCGTCCTGACCGAAACCATCTTCTCGTGGCCCGGCATCGGCAAATGGCTGATCGAAGCCATTGGCGCACGGGACTATCCCGTGGTGCAAAACGGCATCCTGTTAATCGCCTGCCTGGTGATTCTGGTGAACTTCGTGGTGGATATCCTCTACGGCTTCGCCAACCCACGCATCCGTCACCAGCGCTGAGATCATGACCATGACCACACCTACTCCCGCGGTAGCAGTCGATCAAAGCCTGCTGTACCCGTCCCCGTACAAAGAATTCTGGCAAGCCTTTTCCAAGAACAAGGGCGCCGTTGCCGGCCTGCTGTTCATGTTGCTGGTGGTGTTTTGCGCGATCTTCGCCCCTTGGGTGGCCCCGCATAACCCGAGCGAGCAATACCGTGACTTCCTGCTGACCCCTCCGGCCTGGCTGGAAGGTGGGCAGATCCAGTTCCTGCTGGGCACCGACGAACTGGGCCGTGACCTGCTGTCGCGGCTGATCCAGGGTTCGCGCCTGTCGTTGCTGATCGGCTTGTCGTCGGTAGTCATGTCGCTGATCCCGGGGATCCTGCTGGGTCTGTTCGCCGGGTTCTTCCCGCGCCTGCTTGGCCCGACCATCATGCGTCTGATGGACATCATGCTGGCCCTGCCGTCGCTGCTGCTGGCTGTAGCCATTGTGGCGATCCTCGGCCCTGGCCTGATCAACACCGTGATCGCCATCGCGATCGTGTCGCTGCCGTCCTATGTCCGCCTGACCCGCGCTGCGGTGATGGGCGAACTGAACCGTGACTACGTGACCGCCGCCCGCCTTGCTGGCGCCGGCCTGCCGCGCCTGATGTTCGTCACCGTGCTGCCGAACTGTATGGCGCCGCTGATCGTTCAGGCCACCCTGAGTTTCTCCTCGGCGATTCTCGATGCTGCCGCCCTGGGCTTCCTGGGCCTTGGCGTACAACCGCCAACCCCTGAGTGGGGCACCATGCTGGCCTCGGCCCGCGACTACATCGAACGCGCCTGGTGGGTCGTGAGCCTGCCTGGCTTGACCATTTTGCTCAGCGTGCTGGCAATCAACCTGATGGGCGACGGGCTGCGCGATGCGCTGGACCCGAAACTCAAGAATGCCGCCTGAGGAGATTCCCATGTCACTGCTAGAAATCAAGAATCTCAATGTCCGCTTCGGCGACAAGACCGCCGTGCCGGTGGTCGATGGCCTCGACATCTCCGTCGACAAAGGCGAAGTACTGGCGATCGTTGGCGAGTCCGGTTCGGGTAAATCCGTGACCATGATGGCGCTGATGGGCCTGATCGAGCACCCCGGCATCGTCACTGCCGACGCCCTGAACTTCGACGGCAAGGACATGCTCAAGCTGAGCAACCGTCAGCGTCGGCAGATCGTCGGCAAAGACCTGGCGATGGTCTTCCAGGACCCGATGACCGCCCTGAACCCCAGCTACACCGTGGGTTTCCAGATCGAAGAAGTGCTGCGTCTGCACTTGAAAATGTCCGGCAAGCAAGCACGCAAGCGTGCCATCGAACTGCTGGAAAAGGTGGAAATCCCGGGCGCTGCCAGCCGTATGGATGCCTACCCGCACCAGTTGTCCGGTGGTATGAGCCAGCGTGTGGCTATCGCCATGGCCATCGCCGGCGAGCCGAAACTGCTGATCGCCGATGAACCGACCACTGCACTCGACGTGACCATCCAGGCCCAGATCATGGACCTGCTGCTGGCCTTGCAGAAAGAGCAGAACATGGGCCTGGTGCTGATCACCCACGACCTCGCGGTGGTGGCCGAAACCGCCCAGCGCGTGTGCGTGATGTACGCCGGCCAAGCCGTAGAAGTCGGCCAGGTGCCGCAGCTGTTCGACATCCCGGCGCACCCGTACAGCGAAGCGCTGCTCAAGGCGATTCCCGAGCACAGCCTGGGCGCCACGCGCCTGGCCACGCTGCCGGGTATCGTTCCCGGCCGTTATGACCGCCCGCAGGGTTGCCTGCTGTCGCCCCGCTGCCCGTATGTGCAGGAATCCTGCCGCGCCCAACGCCCGGGCCTTGACCCGAAAAGCAACAGCCTTGCCCGCTGCTTCTACCCGCTGAATCAGGAGGTGGCGTAATGGCCGTCGTACTTACCGCCCGCGACCTGACCCGTCACTACGAAGTGTCCCGTGGCCTGTTCAAGGGCCACGCCCTGGTGCGTGCGCTCAACGGTGTGTCGTTCGAGCTGGAAGCCGGCAAGACCCTCGCGGTCGTGGGCGAATCCGGTTGCGGCAAATCCACCCTGGCCCGCGCCCTGACCTTGATTGAAGAGCCGTCTTCCGGCTCGCTGAAAATCGCCGGCCAGGAAGTGGCCGGTGCCGACAAGGCCCAGCGCAAGCAATTGCGCAAAGACGTGCAGATGGTGTTCCAGAGCCCGTACGCCTCGCTGAACCCGCGCCAGAAAGTCGGTGACCAACTGGGCGAGCCGCTGCTGATCAACACCAACCTGTCCGCCGCCGAACGCCGCGAAAAGGTCCAGGCGATGATGAAGCAAGTGGGCCTGCGCCCGGAGCATTATCAGCGCTACCCGCACATGTTCTCCGGTGGCCAGCGCCAGCGGATCGCACTGGCCCGGGCAATGATGCTGCAACCGAAAGTGCTGGTGGCGGATGAACCGACCTCGGCGTTGGACGTGTCGATCCAGGCCCAGGTACTGAACCTGTTCATGGACCTGCAGCAGGAATTCAACACCGCCTACGTGTTCATCTCCCACAACCTCGCGGTGGTGCAACACGTCGCCGACGACGTGATGGTGATGTACCTCGGCCGCCCGGTGGAAGTGGGCCCGAAGGAAGACATCTATGCGCGCCCGCTGCACCCGTACACCCAGGCGTTGCTGTCGGCGACCCCGACCATTCATCCGGATCCCAACAAACCAAAGATCAAAATCGTCGGCGAGTTGCCCAACCCGTTGAACCCGCCGTCTGGCTGCGCCTTCCACAAGCGCTGCCCGTACGCGACCCAGCTGTGCAGCACCGATGAACCGGTGCTGCGACCACTGGACAACCGCCAGGTGGCTTGCCACTACGCGGAGCAATTTGTGGTCTGACGTGCAAAAAAATGCTCTGGAGGGTGAGTCCAGAGCATTCCAGTGTTCTACAGCCCTTCTTGTCGGATAGCGCATCTGTCCGGCAAGAGGGGCTTTCTTTTGCCCGCGTTACTTACGTATCGCTGTCCCCATCGTTGTAGGTGTCGCTGTCTTCGCCGTCATTGTCCGGGTTCTCGGCATCGTCATCGTCCTTGGAGCCGCCCTGGTTTTCGTCACCGGGCTCGGATTCACTCTTGGCCAACTGCAAGCCACCCGCCTGCACCGTCTTCACCGCCACAAAACCCGTGCCATGGCTCTGCACCGCCGTCGTGGCCCACGCGGAAGACATACCCAATGACAACATCACCAGCACTTTGAGCAACAGCACCACACGTTGAAAGATACTCATGGTCGAATTCCGCCCAGTCAGGAGTTGAATTGCGTACGACAGCTGTCCGCCGTCGCCTTGCTTCAAGCTAGTCCCGAACTGAAGTTTTCGCCAATGAAACAACCCGGATAGCAGCCAAAGAAAAAGGCGAAGCCATCACAGCTTCGCCCTCTCTTATATCCCTAACCCTTAGTGATGCTCACGGGTCGCGCGGAATTTCACATCCGGCCAGCGCTCTTCCATCAGCGCCAGGTTGACCCGGGTCGGGGCCAGATAGGTCAGGTGACCACCGCCGTCGATCGCGAGGTTTTCCACGGCCTTGATCTTGAACTCTTCCAGCTTCTTCTTATCGCTGCAATCGATCCAGCGCGCGGAGTACACGGTGATCGGCTCGTAGGAGCATTCCACCTTGTATTCCTCTTTCAGACGGCTGGCCACCACATCGAACTGCAGCACACCGACGGCGCCGAGGATGATGTCGTTGCTGCGCTCCGGGAAGAACACCTGAGTGGCGCCCTCTTCCGCCAACTGCTGCAAACCCTGGCGCAGTTGCTTGGATTTCAGCGGGTCACGCAGGCGTACGCGGCGGAACAGTTCCGGGGCGAAGTGCGGGATACCGGTGAAGCCCAGCGCTTCGCCTTCGGTGAAGGTGTCGCCGATCTGGATGGTGCCGTGGTTGTGCAAGCCGATGATGTCGCCGGCAAACGCTTCTTCCAGTTGCTCACGCTCGGAGGAGAAGAAGGTCAGGGCGTCGCCGATGCGCACGTCCTTGCCGGTGCGCACGTGGCGCATCTTCATGCCTTTTTCGTATTTGCCGGAGCAGATGCGCATAAAGGCGATACGGTCGCGGTGCTTGGGATCCATGTTCGCCTGGATCTTGAACACGAAGCCGGCAAACTTCTCTTCCACCGGTTCAACGGTACGCTCGTTGGCAACACGGGCCAGCGGCTTGGGAGCCCAATTGACCACGGCGTCGAGCACGTGATCGACACCGAAGTTGCCCAGGGCGGTACCGAAGAACACCGGCGTCAGCTGGCCGTCGAGGAATTCCTGCTGGTTGAACTCGTGGCAGGCGCCCTGCACCAGTTCCAGTTGATCGACAAACCGGTCGTACTCGTCACCCAGGTGGGCGCGGGCTTCGTCGGAGTCGAGCTTCTCGATGATTTTCACATCGGTCCGTTCGTGGCCATGGCCGGCGGTGTACACAATGATGTAGTCGTCGGCCAGGTGGTACACGCCCTTAAAGTCGCGGTAGCAACCAATCGGCCAGGTGATTGGCGCGGCCTTGATCTTCAGGACGGCTTCGATTTCGTCCAGCAGTTCGATCGGGTCGCGGATGTCACGGTCGAGTTTGTTGATAAAGCTGACAATCGGCGTGTCCCGCAGGCGGCAGACGTCCATCAGCGCGATGGTACGTGGCTCAACGCCTTTACCGCCGTCGAGGACCATCAGCGCCGAGTCAACCGCCGTCAAGGTGCGGTAGGTGTCTTCGGAGAAGTCTTCGTGGCCCGGAGTGTCGAGCAGGTTGATCATGTGGTCGCGATACGGGAACTGCATGACCGACGTGGTAATGGAAATACCACGCTGCTTTTCCATTTCCATCCAGTCGGAGGTGGCATGGCGGTCGGATTTACGGGATTTCACCGTGCCGGCCACCGCGATCGCCTTGCCCATCAGCAACAGCTTTTCGGTGATGGTGGTTTTACCGGCATCGGGGTGGGAAATAATGGCGAAAGTGCGGCGTTTCGCGACTTCGGCGGCCTGGTGGGTCATGGGAAATCGCCTGGCAGGTGAGTCAAAAAAGGGCGGCGAGTATAGCGCAACCCCGGGGTTACAGACCACCGTTCACCCCATTGGGGGTGGCTAATTGCTGCCAAGTATGGAACCTTTTAAAAGGTAGAGACGTCCACTCCCCTGCTATCGCACTCGTAACAGGGGCTGAAAAATCAGCAAGTTAGCCTGACGAGGCTGCGCTCATGGCTCGACCGCATACCGCGTTGCCGGTAGGGGCGAGCTGCTATTCGCGACCACATTCGCCGACAGCCAGGAATGGCATTGCCGCTCGGAAATGTGTTCGCCGACAAAAGAAAAAAGGAGTCCGCCTGTGGCTATTCGCTATGGCAAAGGGCTGATAGGAGGAGCGGTTGTCGTCGCTCTCCTGGCCCTGCTGGTCCACTGGATTGGCATCAACACGATCGAACTGTACCGCGACGATTTGTTGTTTTACCTGCAAGCTCACTTGATCCTCGTCCTTGTTTCAATGCTGGCCGCCCTGATCGTAGGGATTCCCGCCGGTATCCTGCTCAGCCGACCCAACATGGTCGGGCGCGCAGAACGCTTCATGCAGATCTTCAACATCGGCAATACCGTCCCTCCCCTGGCCGTACTGGCCATCGCCCTCGGTGTCCTTGGCATCGGCAGCGGCCCCGCGATCTTCGCGCTGTTCCTCGCCTCGTTGCTGCCCATCGTGCGCAACACCTATGAAGGCCTGAAAAACGTTCAAGGTTCCCTGAAAGAAGCTGCCGTCGGCATCGGCATGACGCCGCGCCAGGTGCTGTTTCGCGTAGAACTGCCCA
Organism: Pseudomonas sp. Xaverov 83; assembly: GCF_019352905.1. NCBI lineage: Bacteria > Pseudomonadati > Pseudomonadota > Gammaproteobacteria > Pseudomonadales > Pseudomonadaceae > Pseudomonas > Pseudomonas sp. Xaverov 83. Next base: position 27,774 of record NZ_JAAAFU010000002.1, read on the forward strand.
ACGCCGTGCCGATCATCATCGGCGGTGTGCGCGTCGCGCTGGCGATCAACGTCGGTACCGCGCCCCTGGCGTTCCTGATTGGCGCCAACAGCCTGGGCAGCCTGATCTTCCCCGGCATCGCCTTGAACAATCAGCCGCAACTGCTGCTCGGCGCCGCGTGCACCGCGCTGCTGGCCTTGCTGCTCGACGGTCTGGTGACCATGGCCAGCCGCCTTTGGCTGGAACGCGGGTTGCGTCCGTCTTAAGGCTTTGGCCCCGTCTTAGGCCTGAAACAGGAATTCACATGAAAAAACTGACGTTGATATTGAGCTGCGTCCTGCTGTTCGCAGGGTTTGCGCAAGCCGCTGAAAAACCGGTCATCCGCATCGGCGCCCGGGTGTTCACTGAACAGACCCTGCTCGCCGAAATCACTTCCCAGTACCTGCGCACCAAGGGTTACGACACCCGTGTGACCGGCGGCCTGGGCAGCAACCTGGCGCGCAGTGCCCAGGAAAGCGGGCAACTGGACCTGATCTGGGAATACACCGGTGTGTCGCTGGTGGCCTACAACCATGTCGACGAGAAGCTCGACAGCGAACAGTCCTACGCCCGAGTGAAAGAACTCGATGCGAAAAAAGGCCTGGTATGGCTGTCCCCTTCGAAATTCAGCAACACCTACGCCCTGGCCCTGCCAGAGAACGTGGCCAAGGAATTCCCGCAGATCAACAGCATCAGCGACCTGACCGCGGCACTGGCCGAGAAAACCAAGGAAAACCGCCTGGTGGCCCTGGACACCGAGTTCGCCAACCGTTCCGACGGCATGGCCGGCATGGTCAAGCTGTACGACATGAACCTGACCCGCAAAAACACCCGGCAGATGGACGCCGGCCTGGTCTACACCGCGCTGCGTAATGGCCAGGTGTTTGCCGGTTTGGTCTATACCACCGACGGTCGCCTGAACGCCTTCAAATTGAAGCTGCTGGAAGACGACAAGCATTACTTCCCGGACTACACCGCCGCGCCGGTGGTGCGTCAGGTTTACCTCAATGCCCACCCGCAACTGGCCGCTGATCTCAAGCCGTTGGCTGCGCTGTTCGACGACGAAACCATGCGCCAGCTGAACGCGCGGGTCGACGTCGACCATGAAAGCCCGTCCGCCGTGGCCGCAGATTTTCTGCGCCAGCATCCGATCAACTAAGAGGAGAAGACATGGAATTCCTGAACGCCTTTTCCCATCTTGATTGGGCCCAAGTCCTGCACCTGACCTGGCAGCACATCACCCTGGTCGGCATTGCAGTGATCCTGGCAATCGTCGTAGGCGTGCCCTTGGGCGTGCTGATGACCCGCTTCCCGACCCTCGCCGGCCCACTGCAAGCCAGCGCCACGGTGCTGCTGACCGTGCCGTCGATTGCCTTGTTCGGCCTGCTGCTGCCGTTCTACTCCAAGTTCGGCCAGGGCCTGGGGCCGATGCCGGCGATCACCGCCGTGTTTCTCTATTCCCTGCTGCCCATCATGCGTAACACCTACCTCGCCCTCACTGGCGTCGAGCCGGGCATCCGCGAAGCCGCCAAAGGCATCGGCATGACCTTCGGCCAGCGCCTGCGCATGGTCGAGCTGCCGATTGCCGTACCGGTGATCCTCGCCGGTGTGCGCACGGCCGTGGTGATGAACATTGGTGTGATGACCATCGCCGCCACCATCGGCGCCGGTGGCCTGGGTGTACTTATTCTGGCTTCCATCAGCCGCAGCGACATGTCGATGCTGATCGTTGGCGCCGTACTGGTCAGTCTCCTGGCCATCTTCGCCGACCTGCTTCTGCAATGGCTGCAACGCACGCTGACTCCAAAAGGACTGCTCAAATGATCGAACTTCAAAACCTGACCAAGACCTTCCAAAGCAACGGCAAGACCATCACCGCCGTTGATTCCGTAAGCCTGACCGTCAACGAAGGCGAAATTTGCGTGTTCCTCGGCCCATCGGGCTGCGGCAAAAGCACCACGCTGAAAATGATCAACCGCCTGATCAAGCCGACCTCCGGCAAGATCCTGATCAACGGCGAAGACACCACCGACCTGGATGAAGTGACCCTGCGTCGCAACATCGGCTACGTGATCCAGCAGATCGGCCTGTTCCCGAACATGACCATCGAAGAAAACATCGTGGTGGTGCCCAAGCTGCTGGGCTGGGACAAGCAGAAATGCCACGACCGCGCCCGCGAATTGATGAGCATGATCAAGCTGGAGCCCAAGCAGTACCTGCATCGCTACCCGCGTGAACTGTCCGGTGGCCAGCAACAGCGGATCGGCGTGATCCGCGCCCTGGCGGCGGATGCACCGTTGCTGCTGATGGATGAGCCGTTCGGCGCGGTCGACCCGATCAACCGCGAGATGATCCAGAACGAATTCTTCGAGATGCAGCGTGCGCTGAACAAGACCGTGATCATGGTCAGCCACGACATCGACGAAGCCATCAAGCTGGGTGACAAGATCGCGATCTTCCGCGCCGGCAAGCTGCTGCAGATCGACCACCCGGACACCCTGCTGGCCCACCCTGCAGACGAATTCGTCAGCAACTTTGTAGGCCAGGACAGCACCCTCAAGCGCCTGTTGCTGGTGAAAGCTGAAGATGCGGCGGATAACGCGCCGTCGGTCAGCCCGGAGACGCCAGTGGCGGACGCCCTGGAGCAGATGGACGAACTGGACCGTCGCTACGTGGTGGTGACCGACGCCGAGAACAAAGCCCTGGGTTATGTGCGACGTCGCGACCTGCATCGTCAGACCGGTACCTGCGGCCAATACCTGCGCGAGTTCAACGCCACGGCGGCGTACGACGAGCATTTGCGCATCCTGTTGTCGCGCATGTACGAGTTCAACCGCTCGTGGTTGCCGGTGATGGATGCGGAGCGGGTGTTCCTGGGGGAAGTGACCCAGGAGTCGATTGCCGAGTACCTGAGTTCCGGTAAGTCCCGTGGGGGCAAGACCAGTATTGTGTCGCCTGCCGAGACAGCGCTGGCCTGATAGACCGCTATCGCGGGCAAGCCCGGCTCCCACATTGAATTGCATTCATCTGTTGGAATGCATTCCCCTGTGGGAGCCGGGCTTGCCCGCGATGAAGGCAGCACAAATCCTTCTGAATTACCCCTCCCGGGGAACATCAATCCGTCATACCGGTCGGTTACATAAGTAGCTGCACACGGCCTCACGACGAACGCGTGCAAAAACGCGACATTTTTAGTTGATCTATAGCCCCTCACGTCCTAAAGTTCGCGCCGAACGTCCATGCTGGAAACGATCCATCCGGCTCAAGTACTGACGACGAGACAGCAAGGCCAAGGGAAGCGGTTGATCCCATGGCCTTTTTGCTTTCGGCGACATGCCTTGGGAAGTAGGCGAACCAAAGTGGGGATACGGAGGACGTTCATTTGCACCCATTGATCAATTTAGTTTGCCAGTAGGAGTTCCCAGCATGTCGATCCAGGTCGAAGACTATTTCGCGCGCGCCACTTTTGACAAAATGAAGGCGTTCGCTGACACCCAGGAAACCCCGTTCGTGGTGATCGACACCGCGATGATCAGCCAGGCCTACGATGACCTGCGCGCCGGTTTCGAATTCGCCAAGGTGTATTACGCCGTCAAGGCCAACCCGGCCGTCGAGATCATCGACCTGCTCAAAGACAAGGGTTCGAGCTTCGACATCGCGTCGATCTACGAGCTGGACAAGGTCATGGACCGCGGCGTCAGCCCTGACCGTATCAGCTACGGCAACACCATCAAGAAATCCAAGGACATCCGCTACTTCTACGAGAAAGGCGTGCGCCTGTTCTCCACCGACTCCGAAGCCGACCTGCGCAACATCGCCAAGGCCGCCCCGGGTTCGAAAGTGTATGTACGTATTCTCACCGAAGGCTCGACCACGGCTGACTGGCCTCTGTCGCGCAAATTCGGCTGCCAGACCGACATGGCCATGGACCTGCTGATCCTCGCCCGCGACCTGGGCCTGGTGCCTTACGGCATCTCCTTCCACGTCGGCTCGCAACAGCGTGACATCAGCGTGTGGGACGCGGCGATTGCCAAGGTCAAAGTGATCTTCGAGCGCCTGAAGGAAGAAGACGGCATCCACCTCAAGCTGATCAACATGGGCGGCGGCTTCCCGGCCAACTACATCACCCGCACCAACAGCCTGGAAACCTACGCCGAGGAAATCATCCGCTTCCTCAAGGAAGACTTCGGTGACGACTTGCCGGAAATCATCCTGGAGCCGGGCCGTTCGTTGATCGCCAACGCCGGCATCCTGGTCAGCGAAGTGGTACTGGTTGCGCGTAAATCCCGCACCGCCGTCGAGCGTTGGGTATACACCGACGTGGGCAAATTCTCCGGCCTGATCGAAACCATGGACGAAGCCATCAAGTTCCCGATCTGGACCGAGAAGAAAGGCGAGATGGAAGAAGTGGTCATCGCCGGCCCGACCTGCGACAGCGCCGACATCATGTACGAGAACTACAAGTACGGCCTGCCGCTGAACCTGGCGATTGGCGACCGGATGTACTGGTTGTCCACCGGTGCGTACACCACCAGCTACAGCGCTGTTGAGTTCAACGGCTTCCCGCCGTTGAAATCGTTCTACCTGTAAACGCACGCCCTGATCGTTCCCACGCTCTGCGTGGGAACGTATCCGGTGACGCTCTGCGTCACGCCCTTAGAGCGGACGCAGAGCGCCCAGGGCGGCATTTCCACGCAGAGCATGGGAACGATCAAGTTCAATGGCATGCTCTTGATAAATCTCGGCCATCGCCCGTATCTGCGGATCATTGGCGGCAGACAACGCCTTGTGCGCCACCCGCAAGAACTTCAAATTCCCGCCCGCCATGGCCTTGCGCAACCATTCCAGTGCCGTTTCTATCTCGCCCCGGTCCGCCAACACCGCCGCATAACTGAACTGCCCGCGAAAATCCCCGCCTTCTGCTGACCGGCGATACCACGCCACCGCAGCCTCCAGATCCCTCGGGCAGAACTGCCCTTCTTCCAGATAACGCCCCAGCAGGTTCATCGACTTGGCATGGCCCAGTTCCGCCGCCTGTCGATAACACTCCAGCGCTTGGTTATGGTCCTCGGCAACCCCGCGCCCGGTCGCCAGCAGGTTGGCGTAGTTGTACAAGCTCCAATCCAGACCGGCCTCGGCCGCCAGCCGATATTCCCGGGCCGCCGCCACGGCATCTGCCCCACCACCCCAACCATGCTCCAGGCAACGCCCTAGCATGTTGCGCGCCATCAAATGCCCACCGTGGGCCGCGATCCGGAACCAGCGCACCGCCAGTGCTTCATCGCGTTCGATGCCGCGGCCTTCCAGCAGGATTTGCCCGAGCAGCGCCTGGGCATCCACAACACCCTCTTTCGCCGCGATCAAAATCGCCTGGGCGGCGCGCACCGGGGAATCGTCGAGCATAGCCTGCAATTGCTCAACGTTGAGGACTTCTTCACGGCGCAATAAAAAGCCCATGGTCAGACCTCAACCCAGCGGCGCAGCAGATTGTGATAGGTGCCGGTGAGCTGGATCAGCGCCGGGTGGTCGGGCACGTCCCGACTCAGTTGCTGGATCGCACCGTCCATCTCGAACAGCAGCGTGCGCTGGCTGTCTTCGCGCACCAGGCTTTGGGTCCAGAAAAACGAGGCGTAGCGCGCGCCACGGGTCACGGCGTTGACTTTGTGCAGGCTGGAGCCGGGGTATAGCACCATGTCGCCCGCCGGCAACTTCACCCGCTGCAGGCCGAAGGTGTCCTGGATTTCCAGCTCGCCGCCGTCGTAGTCATCGGGGTCGCTGAAAAATACCGTGGAGGAAAGGTCGGTGCGCACCCGCTCGTGGCTGCCCTTGGACTGGCGCACGGCATTGTCGATATGAAAGTCGAAACTGCCACCGGCGGTGTAACAGTTGAGCAACGGAGGGAAGACCTTGTGCGGTAACGCCGCCGACATGAACAGCGGATTTTTCCACAGCCGATCAAGGATCGCCGCGCCGATTTCCTGTGCCAGTGGGTGGCCTTCCGGCAGTTGCAGGTTGTGTTTGGCCTTGGCCGATTGATGCCCGGCAGTGATTTTGCCGTCGGCCCACTCGGTGTGCGTCAGGGCTTCGCGGATGCGCAGCACTTCCTCGCGAGAGAACAGGCCGGGAATGTGCAGCAACATGTAGGCATTACCTGAAAACAGTGAGGCGCCAATGGTAGTGATTCTTATTGACTGTGTACAACCCCACTGCCGCGCAATAGACGAACGAGAATGTAAAAACCGTAAGCAAAAAGTGTAAAGAACGTAAATTCAGTGCGAATAGTAATGTATCGCAATTGATATAAAGTCTTGTTCTCCCTATATTCCGCGGCCTCACCTCCTTGGGGAAAGGACACTTTCATGCCGCGCACTTCGATAAAAATACCTGCCAGTTCACCGCGTCTGCTGGCCTCGGCCATCGGCGTTGCCATCAGCGCCAGCTCTGCCGCCCAACTGGCGCAAGCCGCTGAAGACACCGAGCAGAAAGGCGAGCGCAACAGCATTTCCCTGGGAGCCACCAGCATCACCGGCCAGGAACAGGACAGCACGTCCTACCAGGTCGAAAAAGCCTCTTCTCAGAAGTACACCGCGCCGCTGGTAGACACCCCGCGCTCGGTCACCGTCGTGCCGCAGCAAGTTCTCAAGGACACCGCCGCCACCTCGTTGCAGGACGCATTGCGCACCGTGCCGGGGATTACCTTCGGCGCCGGTGAAGGCGGCAACCCGCAGGGCGACCGTCCGTTCATTCGCGGCTTCGACGCCCAGGGCGATACCTACCTCGACGGCGTGCGTGACACGGGCGGCCAGAGCCGCGAGATCTTCGACATCGAGTCCATCGAAGTCAGCAAAGGCCCCAACTCGTCATTCGGCGGCCGCGGCTCGGCTGGCGGCAGCCTCAACCTGGTGAGCAAGACGCCACAGGCGCGGGACTTCACCAACGGTGGCTTCACCTACGGCTCCGACCAGACCCGCCGCTATGTGCTCGACGTCAACCGTCAGTTCCTGGACAGCGCGGCGTTTCGCCTGAACCTGATGAGCCACGAACAGAACGTCGCCGGGCGTGATGCCGTCAACTACGACCGCTGGGGCGTGGCGCCGTCGCTGACCTTCGGCCTGGGCACTCCGACCCGGGTCAACCTCAGCTACTACCACATGGAAAGCGACGACCTGCCGGATTCGGGGATTCCGTATGGGTATAGCAACAACGGCGCAAAAGCTGCCCACGTGCATGACAAGCCTACCGACGGTGGCGACAGCAAAAACTTCTACGGCCTCAAGGATCGCGACTTCCGCAAGACCCGCGCCGACATCAGCACGTTCTCCATCGAGCACGACCTGAACGACAACATGACGCTGAAAAACACCCTGCGCCACGGCAACACCGGCCAGGACTATATCGTCACCCAACCCGACGACAGCCAGCACAACGTCAACCAGTTCGGCACCGTTTGGCGCCGCGCGAACACCCGCGTGTCCACCACCGAGACCACCACCAACCAGACCGATCTGTTTGGCAGTTTCCAGGCACTGGGCTTCAAGAACACCTACTCCACCGGGCTTGAGTTCACCGGCGAAGAAACCCGCTACAGCGGCTACACCGTCAGCCCGAACAGCAACCCCGGTTGCACGGTGCCCGGCAAAGGCGGCCAGTGCACCTCGCTGGGCAACCCGAACCCGGACGATGCCTGGACCGGCAGCATTGCGCGCAACTACAACGGCACCAACACCAAGGCCACCAGCCGTGCCGCCTATGTGTTCGACACCATCGAGCTGGACCCGAAATGGCTGCTGAACGTCGGCCTGCGCTACGACACCTTCGACACCGTGGCCAACACCAATGCGGTGCCGACCGCCACCGTCAAGGCCCGCAGCAAGATCAAGAACGACAGCCAGTTCTTCAACTGGCAGGCGGGCCTGGTCTGGAAGCCGGTTGAAAACGGCAGCATTTATGCCTCCTACGCCACTTCGGCCTCGCCTGCCGGCGGCCTGGTGGGTGAAGGCGCCGACGGCAACCCGCTGTCTGCCGGTGCCGCGACCAGCGACCTGAAACCCGAAGAAACCGTCAACTACGAGCTGGGCACCAAGTGGGACATGTTCCACGATCGCCTGTCCCTGACCGCCGCGGTGTTCCGCACCGAGAAGAAAAACACACGCATCCTGGTGGACGCGCTGACCTATGAAAACGGCGGCGAATCCCGCGTCGACGGTCTGGAGTTGTCCGCCAGCGGCAAGCTCACCGATCAATGGCAAGTGTTCGCCGGCTACAGCTACCTGAAAAGCGAACTGGTGGACCCAGGCTTGAACGGCCGTAACGGCGTCGTCAGTGCCGGCTCAAACAAAGGCAACCAGATGCCCAACACGCCGAAGAACACCTTCAGCCTGTGGACAACCTATGACGTGACACCGAAGCTCACCCTCGGCGGCGGCGCGTTCTATGTCGACGAAGTCTACGGCGATGCGGGCAACACCGTTTACGTGCCGTCCTACACCCGCTACGACGCCATGGCCAGTTACAAGCTGACCAAGAACGTCGACCTGCAGTTGAACGTGCAGAACCTCACCGACAAGACCTACTACGACAAAGCCTATGCGGCGCACTTCGCCAACCAGGCAGCGGGTCGTACGGCGATGCTGACCACCAGTTTCCATTTCTGAATCGATACAAATCACCGAAAAAACCCCACGCATCGGATGCGTGGGGTTTTTGCGTGTAAAAAAGAATGTTTCTCGACAACTCGCGGCATAATGCGCGCCGTGAAACACCTAACCTGATGACGAGGCCGCACGACGTGTTGAAGAAAACCCTGTTCCAGTTGCATTGGTTCTTCGGCATTACCGCCGGGCTGGTGTTGGCCTTGATGGGGATCACCGGCGCGACGGTGTCGTTCCAGGATGAAATCATCGAGGCGTTGAACCCGACGGTGTTGACGGTGGAAAAGCGTTCAGCCGGTGTACTGCCGCCGGCTGAACTGGTGCGCCTCCTGGAAGCCCGTGAAGGCAAAGCGGTGTCGATGCTCACGGTGCAACCCGACAGCACCGACGCCGCCAAGGTCTGGTTCACCCCGCCGCCCGGTGAACGTCGTGGGCAGATGCGCTACTTCGACCCGTACACCGGCGACTACCTGGGCGACGCCGTCGGCCAGGACTTCTTCGGCTTCGTGCTGCAATTGCACCGCTTCCTCGCCATCGGCGACACCGGCCGGCAAATCACCGGTGCCTGCACGCTGATCCTGGTGTTCTTCTGCCTCTCGGGCCTTTATCTGCGCTGGCCGCGCCAAGTGGCAAGCTGGCGTGCGTGGCTGACCCTGGACTGGCGCAAAAAAGGCCGCAGTTTCAACTGGGACCTGCACTCGGTGTTCGGCACCTGGTGCCTGTTGTTCTATCTTCTGGCAGCGTTGACCGGGCTGTTCTGGTCCTACGAGTGGTACAGCAATGGCCTGACCAAACTGATGTCCGACGCTCCGCAAAACGAACGCGTGCGCAAGCGCGGTCCGGCGCCGGAAGGTCCTGCGCCGGTGGCCAATTACGATGCGATCTGGAGCAGCATCTACAGCAACGCCGGGCCCGGTTTGAGCAGCTATAACATCCGTATGCCGGCGGTCGCCGGGCAACCCGCCACCGTCTACTACTTGCTGAAGACCTCACCTCACGACCGCGCACTGAACCAGATCAACCTCGACCCGGCCAACGGCGAGGTCAAATCCCATGACACCTACATCGGCAAAAGCTTCAAGGCACAGATCCTCACCAGCATCTATGCGCTGCACACCGGCAGCTATTTCGGCCTGGCCGGCCGCATCATCCTGACCCTCACCGCGCTGCTCATGCCGCTGTTCTTTATCACCGGCTGGCTGCTGTACCTGGATCGCCGCCGCAAAAAGCGCCAGGTGCGCGATGCGCGTAAAGGCCTGACGGACAACCACAGCGAAGCACCTGCCTGGCTGATCGGCTTTGCCAGCCAGAGCGGTTTTGCCGAGCAACTGGCCTGGCAAACCGCCGGCCAATTGCAGGCCGCCGGCTTGCCGGTGAAGGTGCAATCGCTGGGCAGCGTCAGGGAGAAAGATTTGCGCCAGGCGAACAATGCATTGTTTGTGGTCAGCACCTTCGGCGACGGCGAAGCACCGGACAGCGCCCGTGGTTTCGAACGCAGCGTGCTCGGCCAGGACCTCTCTCTCAAGGGTTTGAACTACTCGGTGCTGGCCTTGGGTGATCGCCAGTATCAACACTTCTGCGGCTTCGCCCGGCGCCTGCATTTCTGGCTGACCAACCAGGGCGGCAACCCGTTGTTTGCCCCGGTGGAAGTCGACAGCGGCGACACCGATGCGTTGCTGCACTGGCAACAACAACTGGGCCAACTGACCGGCCATGCACCCACGGCAGCATGGGCCAGCACGACCTATGAAAACTGGACCCTGAAGCATCGTACCTTGCTCAATCCAGACAGCAGCGGCTCCGGTGTCTATTTGCTCGGGCTCACCCCGCCAGCCCCACGGGATTGGCTGGCCGGTGACCTGGTAGAAGTGCTGCCGCGTAATTGCCCATGGGCCATCGAACATTTCCTCGACGGCCTGGGACTGGCGGGCAGCGAAGGTGTGGTGATCGACGGCCTCGCACACACCCTCGACCAGGCGTTGGCCAGTCGTCAGCTACCGGACAACCGCGCACACCTGGTAGGCCTGCATGCCCAGGCGCTGGTCAATGCACTGGTGCCGTTGAACATGCGCGAATACTCCATCGCCTCGATTGCCAGCGACGGCGTGCTGGATCTGATCGTGCGCCAGGAACGTCACCCCGATGGCAGCGTGGGCGTGGGTTCCGGCTGGTTGACCGAACACGCACCGTTGGGTTCGACCATCAGCCTGCGACTGCGGCGCAACAGTGGTTTCCATCTGCCGACCGAGCCCGTGCCGATGATTCTGCTGGGTAACGGCACCGGCCTCGCCGGGTTGCGCAGTTTGCTCAAGGCGCGAATTGCCGACGGTCAGCAGCGCAACTGGCTGCTGTTTGGCGAACGCAATATCGCCCACGACTACCACTGCCAGGACGAGCTGCAAGGCTGGCTGGCCAGCGGTGACCTGGCATTGCTGGACCTGGCGTTTTCCCGGGATCAGGCAGAGAAAATCTATGTTCAGGACCGCCTGCGTGAGTCGGCTGACGTGCTACGCAAATGGATCGCGGATGGCGCGGCGATTTACGTCTGCGGCAGTTTGCAGGGGATGGCGGCGGGTGTGGATCAGGTGCTGCACGAGGTGTTGGGCAGTGAGGCGGTTGAGCGGTTGATCGAGCAGGGCCGCTATCGCAGGGATGTGTACTGATTTCCTCCAGACAATGAAGGTCAACTGTGGGAGCTGGCTTGCCTGCGATGGCGGTGTATCAGTTAAAAATTATTGACTGACACTCCGCTATCGCAGGCAAGCCAGCTCCCACATGTTAATTGCATTCCAAATCAGGCGGGCTGCAGTTTCTGTTCAAACACTGAAACCCCATCCAGGTCCCGCAAAATCACCGTCAGTTCCGCCGTCTGCCCATCAATCTGCACCTCGCCAAAAAACTGGAACCCGGCAAACGGCGAGCTGTTCTGCACCGTCGGTGCCTTCTCGAACACCACTTCCGGGCCAAAGGTTTTATCCAGCGGATTAGGCCCGAAACTCCCGGCATTCAGTGGCCCGGCGACAAACTCCCAGAACGGCTCAAAATCCTGGAACGCCGCCCGATCCGGATGGTAATGATGGGCCGCGCAGTAATGCACATCCGCCGTGAGCCAGACGTGATTACGCACCTGCTGCGCCCGCAAAAACGCGAGCAATTCGGCGATCTCCAATTCCCGTCCCTGAGCCGGTCCCGGGTCACCGTTGGCGATGGCCTCCCAACGTGGCACGCCAGGGCTGACCTCACCGTCGGGTACGCCGAGGCCAATGGGCATGTCGGCAGCGATGACTTTCCACTGCGCCTGGGAGGCTTTCAATTCGCGCTTGAGCCAATCCAGTTGCTCACGTCCAAGAAACGGTTTTTCGCCGCCAAGGTTGTCGTCGTTCGGCCCGCGATAGCTGCGCATGTCCAACACGAAAACATCCAGCAAAGGGCCGTAGCTGAGCTTGCGATAAATCCGCCCGCCCTGGTCGGCGCTTTGCCGGCGCATGGGCGAATATTCCAGCCAGGCCTGGCGCGCACGGCCTACCAGGGTGTTGATGTCGCGGGTCTTGTAGCGCTCATCCAGCTGCTTGCTCGGCGACCAGTTGTTGATCACTTCGTGGTCGTCCCACTGCCAGATCTGCGGCACTTCGGCATTGAAGCGACGCACGTTTTCATCCATCAGGTTGTAGCGATAGTTGCCCCGGTATTCATTCAGGGTTTCAGCGACTTTGCTTTTGGCTTCGGTGGTGATGTTGCGCCAGATGCGTCCGTCTTCGGTGGTCAGTTGCGCGGGCACCGGGCCGTCGGCGTAGATGGTGTCGCCGCTGTGGATAAAGAAGTCCGGCAGGCGCAGGCGCATGGCTTCGTAGATGCGCATGCCGCCGATGTCCGGGTTGATGCCGAAGCCTTGGCCAACGGTATCGCCGCTCCACACAAAGCGGATGTCCCGGCGCTGTTGCGGCACGCTGCGCAGGTGGCCGAACCAGGGCTCGCTGGCCACGCCGGTCTGGGCGTCTTCGAAGTGCACACGGTAGAAAATCGCCTGGTCGACAGGCAGGCCGGTGAGTTCGACACGGGCGGTGAAGTCGGTGCGGCTGTCGGCCAGGGGCGAGACGAATTTACGCGGGTTGCTGAATACGCTACGGGTGTCCCACTCCACCACCATCCGCGCCGGGCGGTCGCTGCGGCTCCAGATCATCGCGCGGTCGCCCAGCAGGTCGCCGGATTGCACGCCGTCGGTAAGTTGCGGGCGATCCTTGACCGAGGCGATCACCGCAGGCGCGAGGCCCGGCAACAACAGGCCGGCGCCAACGGCTTGCATCACGCGGCGGCGACCGAGATTGAAGTGGCTCATGCAGGTTCCCTCTCGAGCAGCAAAAGGGAAACTTAAGCATGAAGGGATGAAGGGGATATGACACAGACCTTATTCATAACGAAGATCAAATGTGGGAGCTAGCTTGCCTGCGATCGCATCACCTCGGTTACGCTGATACACCGAGGTGCCTGCATCGCAGGCAAGCCAGCTCCCACATGAACCGAGTTATGCCTGGGCGGGTGCGACAGAAAGCTCTACGGTCTCCGGGCGTTTGAGGAAAGCATACACCACAGCCGTCAACACACTCCCCGCCACGATCGCCAGCAGATACAGCAGCGCATGGTTGATCGCATTCGGGATCAGCATCACAAACAACCCGCCATGGGGCGCCATCAGTTTGCAGCCGAAATACATCGACAGCGCACCGGTCAGCGCGCCGCCAGCGATGCTCGCCGGAATCACCCGCAGCGGGTCCTTGGCGGCAAACGGAATTGCGCCTTCGGAGATAAAGCACATGCCGAGAATCAACGCGGCCTTGCCGGCTTCGCGCTCGGTCTGGGCGAACTTGCGCCGCGCCAGGAAGGTGGCGATGCCCATGCCAATGGGCGGCACCATGCCGGCGGCCATGGTCGCGGCCATGGGTGCACCGCTTTGCGCCGCCAGCAGGCCGACGGAAAACGCGTAGGCCGCCTTGTTGATCGGCCCGCCCAGGTCGACGCACATCATGCCGCCCAACAAGATGCCCAGCAGCACGGCGTTGGTGGTGCCCATGGTGCTGAGGAAATCCGTGAGGCCGGTAAGCATCTTCGCCACCGGCGGCCCCACCAGGTAAATCATCGCCAGGCCCGTGAACAGGCTCGCCAGCAACGGGATGATCAGGATCGGCTTGAGGGCTTCGAGGCTCTGGGGCAAACGGATCGCACGACTGATGAATTTGACGCAGTAGCCGGCCAGGAAACCGGCGAAGATCCCGCCGATAAACCCCGCGCCCAAGGTGCTGGCCAGCAGACCGCCGATCATGCCGGGAGCCAGGCCCGGACGGTCGGCAATCGAGTAGGCGATATAACCCGCCAACAGCGGCACCATCAGCATGAAGGCCTGGTCGCCGACGGTTTTCAGTGCGGCAGCCAGGGTGCCTTTTTCTTCAAAGGCATGAATGCCGAATACGAACGACAGCGCGATCAACAGACCACCCGCCACCACCATCGGCAACATGAACGACACGCCGGTGAGCAGGTGTTTGTAGACACCGGTCTTCTCCGGTTTGGCGGCCGCACCACTGGCAGCGGATTCCTGCTTGCCTTCGGCCAGCGCCTTGTTGAGGGTCGCCTCGGATTGCTTGAGCGCGATCCCGGTGCCACAGCGATAGATTTTCTTGCCGACAAAGCGCTCGGTGGCGACTTCGATATCGGCGGCCAACAGCACCACGTCGGCGTCACGAATCGCCTCGGGACTCAGTGGCGTGCGGGCGCCCACCGAGCCCTGGGTTTCCACCTGCAGGTCATACCCGAGGCGCTTGGCGGTTTGCTGCAACGCTTCGGCAGCCATGAAGGTGTGGGCGACGCCGGTCGGGCACGCGGTGATCGCGACGATACGCGGCGTGCTTTTCGCCGGTGCCGCATCAGCCTCCTGCACCTGAGCCTCTTCGACCCCGCGACGCAACACCGCGTCCACATCCTGCAGCGCCTGGGCCGGCGTGCTGCGGAATACGCGTTTGCCGACAAAACGCTGCATGTCCACCGGCGTGCTGCTGACCAGCAACACCCACTCGGCGGCTTCAATGGTGACCGCCGACAATTGACGTTCCGGGTGTTGCACATCGACCACTTCGACGCTGGTGCTCCAGCCCTGGCGCTGGGCGGCGGCGTCCAGCAAGCGGGCGCACAGCACACTGGTGACCATGCCGTTCGGGCAGGCAGTAACAATGGCTAACTTCATGACCAACCCTCTTATTGTTCTGTCAGCGGGCGCACGTGGACGCCGCTCTGCAAAATCTCAAGCTGTGCCTCATCGGTGATGCCAAAGCCGATTTGCGTGACCGCCATCGCGGCAATGGCAGTGGCGCGGCGCAGGGTCTGCTCCGGCGTATCGCCATTGAGCAAACCGTGAAGCATCCCGGCCAACAGCGAGTCGCCGGCGCCTACGGTACTGGCCACCGTTACTTTGGGTGGCGTGGCGTGCAGCGCGGCATCCGGGCTGTACCAGCTCACGCCTGCGGCACCGTCGGAGACCACCACATGCTCAACACCTTGCCGATGCAGTTGGCTGACAGCATCCGTGGCATGACCGAGGGCATCGGCCAGTTCTTCAGTATTGGGTTTGATCAGCCATGGGCCGGCGTTCAATCCGGCGCGCAAGGCTTCGCCGCTGGTGTCCAGGGCGACTTTCAAACCGAGGTTTTTCAGTTGCTGCAGCAGGCCTTGGAACCACTGAGGGGTGATGCCGCGTGGCAGGCTGCCGGCCACGACAACAGCGTCGTGTCCCGGAGCAATCCGCGCCAACTGCTCAAGCAGTGCCTGTTGCGCCTGCTCGCTGACCAGCGGGCCCGGGGCGTTGACGTCCGTGACCCGCCCGTCCTGTTCGGCGATCTTGATATTGCTGCGGGTTTCGCCCGGTACGCGAATAAAGGCATCGGTGAAACCGCGACGGGCAATCAGCATCTCGAACGCTTGGGGATTGTCCTCGCCAAGAAAGCCGCCCACGGTCACCTGATGGCCAAGGTCCGCCAGCACTTGAGCGACGTTCACGCCCTTGCCGGCAGCATGGGTGATCATCGCCTCACTGCGGTTGACCTCACCCGGTTCCAGGCGCGCCAGGCGCACCGTCAGGTCCAACGCCGGGTTCAGCGTCAGGCTTAAAATCCTTGCCATTTACACGGCCTCCACAAGCGCACGCACTTCGGCGGGGGAACCCACCGCCAGAGCTTTTTGGGCCAGGCCTTGGGCCTCGCTCAGACTGAATTCACGTACCCGTGCCTTGACCTCGGGGATGCTGCGCGCAGACACGCTCAGCTCATCCACTCCCAGGCCGACCAGCACCGGAACCGCCAACGGGTCGGCCGCCAACTCGCCGCACACCCCCACCCATTTGCCATGGGCATGGGCGGCGCGCACGGTGATGTCGATCAGTTGCAACACGGCCGGATGCAGGCCGTCAGCCTGAGCCGACAGCGTCGGGTGGCCACGGTCGATGGCCAGGGTGTACTGGGTCAGGTCGTTGGTGCCGACGCTGAAGAAGTCCACTTCCTTGGCCAGTACCGGCGCCAGCAACGCGGCCGACGGCACTTCGATCATGATCCCCAATTGCAGGTCGGCCACCGGGATTTCCAGGCGCAGGCGCTCGGTCATGTCCCGGGCCTGGCGCCACTCATCCACGCTGCCGACCATGGGGAACATGATGCGCAGCGGACGGTTGTCCGCCGAGCGCAACAGCGCACGCAATTGCGCTTCCATGATCTGCGGGCGTTGCAGGGTCAGGCGGATACCACGCACGCCGAGGAAGGGGTTTTCTTCCTTGGCAATCGGCCAGTAAGGCAGCGGTTTGTCACCGCCCACATCCAGGGTGCGCACCACCAGTGGCCGACCGCCGAGGCCGTCGAGTACCCGGCGGTATTCGGCTTCCTGGGTGGCTTCGTCGGGCGCTTGTTTGTGCGCCATGAAAATCAGTTCGGTGCGCAGCAGGCCGATACCTTCGGCGCCCTGCTCGACTGCGCTGGCAACCCCGGCGCTTTCGCCGATATTGGCGAACACTTCTACGGCATGGCCATCGCGGGTCAGCGCCGGTTCATGGCGTTGCGCGGCGGCGGCTTGCAGGCGTTGTTCGCGGGTGTCGCGTTCGACGGTGGCGCGTTGCAAGGTGGCGGCGTCGGCGTCGACATGCAGGCGACCGCGTTGGCCATCCAGCAGCAACGGCGTGCCCGAGGCCAGCAGCAACACCGCCGGGCCTGCACCCACCAGCGCGGGAATGCCCAGGGCACGGGCGACGATGGCGCTGTGGGCGGTGGCGCCGCCACGGGCGGTGAGGATGCCGGCAACACGCACCGGGTCCAGGCGCGCCACGTCCGAGGGGCCCACTTCGTCCATCACCAGAATGTAGGGTTCGTCCGGCTCCTGGGCGGTTTCGACACCGCACAGTTGCGCCAGCACGCGGCGGCCAATGTCACGCAGGTCAGCAGCGCGCTCGGCGAGCAAGGCGTCCTGCAGCGATTCCTGCTGTTTGGCCGCGGCTTCGATCACGCTCATCCAGGCGGCTTCGGCGCTTTCGCCCTGCTTGAGACGCGTCTCGACTTCGTCGGTCAGTTCCGGGTCGTCGAGCATCTCCTGGTGGGTGATGAAGATCTCGCGGATGGCCTTGGATTTGCTGCGCTCGATCAGGCCCTGGATATCCCGGCGCACGTCGGTCAATGCCGCGTGCAGGCGTTGGCGCTCAATCACTGGCGACTCACCGCGCAGCGGGTATTCGAAAGGTTGCAGCACCTGGATATGCGCCGGGCCAATCGCAATGCCGGGGGCGGCGGCGATGGCCTGGATCAGGCTGCCGGATACCGGGGCGCTGATCACGGGTTCGATATCGACGACGACCTGCTGGGCGCTGACCGCAGGCAGCGGCTCGACTTCTTCACCGAGACCTTCTTCCACTGCCGCCAGCAAGGCGGGCAAGGCGTCACCGGCAATGGTTGGCTCAGCGACAAACTCCAGCACCTGGCCACGCCGTGCGCCAAGGCTCAGCAACTTGCTCAGGCTTTTTACCGACACCGCGCTGACATCACCATCCACGATGCGCACACGGATTTCACCGTCAAAACTTTTCGCCAATTGCGCGAGGATCTTCGCGGGGCGCGCATGCAGGCCGTGGGCGTTGGCCAGGGCGATGCGCACGCTGGGCCAGTCGGCCGGCAGTTCACCGCCGAGCACTTCCAGCACGGCCCGGCTGCTGGTGGCGCGGCCGAGTTCCTGGCCGCGGCCTTCGATCAGCAAGGCGCACAGGCGTTCGAGCAAGGTCTGGTGAGCCTCGCCGAGGCTGGCCAGGCAGAACAGGCCGCTCAATGGCTGGCCCAGGTAACGCATCGGTTTGTCCGGAGTGACAAAGGCCAGGCCGGGACGCTTCACCGTCTGCTCGCTGTGCAGCCACCACAGGCCATCGCCCAGGGGCAGCGCATCGACTTGTTGCAGCACGGCGGCAAACCCATTGCTTACGCAATCGGCCTGGCGCAGCAGGCGCGCGCCACGCCACACCAGCTCTTCGAAATCATCAGCCGACACGCCCAACCCGATCATCTGTGCGTCCAGCGCCAGCTCCTGCGGTGCGCCTTGCAGCAGTTTCAGCAAAGCTTCGGCGGAGCTGGCGCGGCGCAGGGCCTGGCCCAGGTCAGTCTCGCCGAGGGCTCGGGTCAGCAGTTGCAGCAGGCGCAGGTGTTCGTCGGATTTGGCGGCAATGCCGATCGCCAGGTAAACGATCTGGCCATCGCCCCAATCCACGCCCTCGGGGAATTGCAGGAGGCGCACGCCGGTGGCGAACACCTGGTCGCGGGTTTCGGGAGTACCGTGGGGGATGGCGATGCCTTGGCCGAGAAAGGTCGAGCCTTGGGCTTCACGCGCTTGCAAGCCACTGAGGTAACCCTCGGCGACCAGGCCATCGGCCACCAGTTTTTCAGCGAGCAGTTGCAAGGCAGCAGACTTATCCACAGCCGTCTGGCCCATGGATATCTGCTCGTGGGTGAGCTCAAGCATGCCGTTCTCCTAGTTAGTGCGGCGTGCGCACTAGGTATTATTTTGAATAAATCAGTGCAAATGCGTTCGAAAAAATTGACTGAGTGGTCAGTTGGCAGGACCACGCTCGTCGCGATAATCGTAAAAATACGCTTGCTGAAACGTTTAATCTAGAATTTATGGCAGATTACGCGTTAATTTCCCATGATTGAAGCGCCACTCGGCTGTTGAGTTGCGACAATGGTCGTCTGCAGTAATCGGTTACGATTGGACAAAGTGTCGGGGCAAGCTCTAAAAAACAAGGAAATCCCGGTTTGAAACTCAGTGATATCGCGCGCATTGCCGGTGTGTCTGTGACCACCGCCAGCTACGTCATCAATGGCAAGGCCGAACAGCAACGGATCAGCAGCGCAACCGTCGAACGGGTGCGTGCCGTGGTTGAAGAACATGGCTTTACGCCCAACCCCCAGGCCGCCGGGCTGCGCAGCCGGCATACCCGTACCCTGGGTTTTATCCTGCCAGACCTGGAAAACCCCAGTTACGCACGTATCGCCAAGCTCCTGGAGCAAGGCGCACGGGCGCGTGGCTATCAACTGCTGATCGCCAGTTCCGATGACGACGCCAACAGTGAACGGCAATTGCTGCAACTGTTCCGCGCCCGCCGTTGCGATGCGTTGTTTGTGGCCAGCTGCCTGCCGGCCAGCGATGACAGCTACCGCGAGCTGCAAGCCAAGGGCCTGCCGGTGATCGCCATCGACCGGGTCATGGAGTCTACGCAGTTTTGCTCGGTGGTCAGTGATGATCGCCAGGCCTGCCAGCAATTGACCAGCAGCCTGCTGCAACCGCTGCCCAAGCAGATCGTGTTGATCGGCGCCCGGCCAGAGCTGAGCATCAGTCAGGAGCGTGCCACTGGTTTCAAGGAAGCGCTGAAAGACTTCAACGGTGAAGTGCTGATCGAACAAGGCGAGTCGTTCAGCCGCGATTGTGGCCGACAGTTGATGGAGCAATTGCTGCAAAGCCTGGGGCATTTGCCTGACGCGCTGGTGACGACGTCCTACGTCCTGCTGCAAGGGGTGTTTGATGCGTTGCATGACTTCCCGCTCAAATCCCGCCCGCTGCGCCTGGGGACGTTTGGCGACACGCAGTTGCTGGATTTCCTGCCGCTGCCGGTGAACGCCATGGCCCAGCAGCATCAATTGATCGCCGACACCGCGCTGCGCCTGGCGCTGGCGGCCGTTGAAGAACAGCACTACGCGCCAGGGGTGCATGCCATCGGCCGCACGTTCAAGCAGCGGATTCACTCGGAGTAAGCGGTGTGGAGCTGACCGACAGCCACACCCATCTGGACTTTCCGGACTTCGACGCTGATCGCGCCGAGGTCCTGAACCGCAGTCGCCAGTTGGGCGTGCGCAGGATGGTGGTGCTGGGGGTCTATCAGCAAAATTGGCAACGCTTGTGGGACCTGGTGCAAAGCGACGCGGATTTATTCGCCGCCTTCGGCCTGCACCCGGTGTATCTCGACGACCATCGCCCCGCCGACCTGACGGAACTGGGCGACTGGCTCACCCGCCTGAACGGCCACCGGCAACTGTGCGCAGTGGGCGAAATCGGCCTGGATTACTTCCTCGAACAGCTGGACCGCGAACGCCAGCAACGCCTGTTTGAAGCCCAACTGAAGCTGGCAGTGGATTTCCAGCTGCCGGCCCTGCTGCATGTGCGCCGCAGCCACGCCGCCGTGATCGCCACCCTCAAGCGCATTCGTCTGCCACGGGGCGGCATCATCCACGCGTTTGCCGGCAGCCAGGAAGAGGCCCGCGAGTACATCAAGCTCGGTTTCAAACTGGGCCTGGGCGGCGCGGCGACGTGGCCGCAAGCCCTGCGCATGCACAAGGTGATCGCGCGACTGCCGCTGGAAAGCGTGGTGCTGGAAACCGACTCACCAGACATGGCGCCCGTCATGTACCCCGGCCAGCGCAACAGCCCTGAACATCTGTCAGACATCTGTGCCGCCCTGGCGGAGCGCATGGGCATCAGCCCATCAACGTTGGCCGAAGCGAGTACCCACAATGCCTGCGAGCTGTTTAACTGGTAGGCCTTTTACCTCCCGCAGCGTCAGCGTCATCCGCTGCCGGTGACGGGCGTATCGCAAGGTCAGGCAGTAAATCAGCACCGCCATCAGCGAGACATTGAGCTGCCCGGTCACGCTGATCAGCCCTATCCACTCGGCTACCAACGCCACCAGCAGCGCCACGCTGGTCAGCACGATCATGCTCGGACGCAACAGGCCAAGGTTGTCCAGAGACTTGAACTGCTTCAACTGCTTGGGGCAACTCGGTTCCACGCCTTTGTGGCAATACGGGCACTCAAAGGGTTCATGGATAGCAATGGCATTGAGCTGCCAGGGCTTGAGTTCAAAGGACATATCGCAAAGGACGCAATGCCCTCTGACACCGACAATTGCAGCGGTCATCACCGAACCTCCGCGTAAATGGATCAGACAAATTCTCACCCATTTTGACAGCGGGAAAAGATCAACGCCAAAAACAAGACAAATGCTACGCCATCCAAGAAGTAATCCTACGGCCAGCCCTCACACTCGAAAGGCACCGATCAACTGCTTCAGCTCGATCACTTGCAAGGACAACTGCCGGCTGGCCTCTTCGGTCTGGTGCGCGCCCTGCGCCGCATGCTCTCCCGCACGGTTGATCTCGACGATGTTCTGATCGATATCATGGGCCACGGCAGTCTGCTGCTCGACGGCGGCGGCAATCTGCTGGTTCTGGTCGACGATCATGCCTACTGCGCCGAGGATATTTTCCAGGGCCTGCTGGACTTTCTCCGACTGCCCCACCGTGCCATTGGCCATCTCGTGGCTGGTGCCCATGGCCTTCACCGCTGCGCCGACGCCACTGTGGAGCTTGGCAATCATCTGCTCGATTTCCTCGGTGGAGTGCTGAGTACGCCGGGCCAAAGTGCGCACCTCATCGGCTACCACGGCGAAACCGCGTCCTTGCTCACCGGCACGCGCGGCCTCAATGGCGGCATTCAGCGCCAGCAAATTGGTCTGTTCGGCGATGCTCTTGATCACTTCCAGCACGCGACTGATGGATTGGCTGTCGATGGCCAACTGGTTGATCACCCGCACCGATTGATCGATCTCCGAGGCCAACGCCGCGATGCTGCCTTGCTGGGACTGCACCAGGCCGCGGCCGCTGACAGTTTCATCGTTGACGCTGTGGGCACTGCTGACCGCCGCCGCTGCACTGCGAGCCACTTCCTGGGCGGTGGATGACATCTGGTTCATGGCAGTTGCCACTTGCTCGATCTGGCTGCGCTGGCCGGACACGGCCTGATTGCTGCTGGCCGAGACCGATTCCACTTGCCCGGCCTGGTGTTCGACCTGGTTGACGGTGTGCCCTACCCGCTCGATCAGGTCATGGATTTTGGCCACGGTGGCGTTGAACACCTGACCCAAATCCCCCAGTTCGTCGCGGCTGTGGGCAATGAAGGTAACGGTCATGTCACCGGCCGCCACCTTGTCCATCGTCGCCCCCAGGCGGCGCAAGGTGGTGCGGGTGGAGGCGTAGAAACCGGCGTACAAATAGAAGATCAGCAAAAACACCGACGCCAGGGCCGCCACCAACCCGATCATGTGCGTGCGGTTTTCTGACAGGCGTTGCTCCAGCTGCTGCTCAAGAAAGGTCAGGGTGGCGTCGTCAAGTTGATAGGTCTTGGCCATCAAATTACTGACTTCGTCGTAGAAGCCTTGCCATGGAGCGTCGAGGGTTTCGGCCACGACGACCTGCTCTTCGAACAGCTCACTGCCTTGCTTGAGGCTCGCCTTGCTCGCGTCGGCCAGGCTCGCCAAGGCTGCGTGGGCGGGCTTGCTGGAGCCGAGGGCATCTTGCAGTTTCAGCCCGTATTCGGCCTGGAGTTTTTCCAGTTGCTGCAGTAATTCGTCAAAGCGAGTGCTGGAGGACGAGTTGAGAAAGCCCTGACCCAACGAATAAGCGCCCATTGCCCGGCCTTCGCCCAGGGTTTGGGTGACGTGCGGGGTGACGCTGGTGATCAGTTCGCTGAGTTGGCGCAGGTCGCCCTGAGGGTCGCGGCTCAAGCCCGACTGACTGGCGATGATCTGGCTGAGCATCTGCGCCTGGTTGAGGAGCTTGCCGATCAGCGCGCTTTTGCTGAGCAGCGAGGTTTCCTGTTGCTGGGCCTTGAAGGCGGTGATCATTTCATCGCGCTTGGCTTCGAAGGCGGCGGCTTGCTCGGGGTCGGCAGACAGGGCGTGGAAGCCTTGCAGGCGCTGCAGCAGGTTCTCTTCCAGGGCGACGATCTTGCTTTCAATATCACCGGCTTTGCCTGATTGGCCGAGGGTTGCGTTGATCTGGACCTGGTTGTTCAGGGTTTCCAGGTCGCGGCGCAGGGCCAGGCTGCTGCCCAGCAGGTCGAGGCTTTGCAGCTCGACACGGGTGCCCTGGAATTCACGCCAGGAGTCGCGCACAAGGTAATAGTTGGTGGCCAGCATCGGCAACAGGAACAGCACGCTGATAAGGCTGAACTTCATGCCGAAGGTCAGGCGGTTCATGAACGCGACGGCGGGATAGAGCAAGCTCTTCACAGGTGAACTCCCTTTTCTTTTATTTTTATTGAGGGCGCAGGGCGGCGGCAGATAGCCACTATTTGGCGCTCTGTCTGTATAGCTCAATTCGAAAAGGAGGTTTGTAACTTAAGGTTAACGGCAGGAGCGAGTTGCTCGCCCCTGCCGGTGTGGATCAGGGCAGCACAGTCCAGATGGCAAAGCCGGCGTACCACAGCACGGCGGCGCGCAGCAGCAATTCCCAGATACGGTCGAGGCTGTTGATACCGTCAGGTCCCACCACCGGCGGCGGGATTTCAGCGGCCACCAGGCCCACCTTTTCTACCAGTTGCGCCGCGCTGATGTCCCAGCTCAGCAACTCATGCAGCATCACCCGGCCGACCGCCACGAAGTTGCCTACCAGGGCAAAACTCGCCGCCAACAGGCGTACCGGCAACCAGTCGAAGGCATGGCGCAATTGCCCGGCACGCTCGGCCACCAGCGGGTTCTGGCTGTGCTCGGTCGCCAGCGCCAGCAACCGGTAGGCCAAGGCAGCCACCGGCCCGAGGAGGAAGTACCAGAAAATCACCGCGAAGAAGCTTTGGTAGGCCTGCCATAACAGATGGCCCTGGACCCGCTCCAGCAGTTGCTCGCCACTGTCGGCGCTGATGCTCAAGTCGCGCTCGGCCACATGTTCGGCCGCTTGCAGGTCACTCCGGCGCCAGGCATCACGGAACGGACCCAATCCGGCCAGTAGATCGCCACGGCCCAGGCTGTAGATCACCACCAGCAAATGCACCGGCAGCGCCAACAAGCCATAAGCCACCGGTTCCAGCACCAACAGCAACAGCGCGAGCAACGCCACCGGCAGCAGCACCAGCAGCGCGAGAATCAGCCATGGCCGTTTGCCCAGGCTGGCGCTTGATTCCAGCTTGGCCAGCTCCCGCAGCCAACCACCATCACGTTGTATACGCTGGCGCAGGGCCGAGAATTTCTCGATCCATACCGCCAACACCAACACCAGAAAACTCATTGTGCGTGTCCTCCATCCTGCAAGGCGCTGCGAAAGCGCGCCCAATCAAAAGCGGGTCCGGGATCGGTCTTGCGTCCCGGGGCGATATCGCTATGGCCACAAATGCGCTGGCGGGTAATGCCCGTGTACACCGCCAGCAACTGGCGCGTCAGGGCGATCAGGGATTGATACTGAGCATCGGTGAAAGGCAGGTCATCAGTACCTTCCAGCTCAATTCCCAGGGAAAAATCGTTACACGTTTCACGGCCCTCGAAGCTCGATACGCCGGCGTGCCAGGCACGGTCCAGGCACGAAACAAATTGCGTCACCGCGCCATCACGCTCAATCAGAAAATGCGCAGAAACCCGTAGGTCGGCAATACCTTCAAAGTAGGGATGTTCCGTGACATCCAGACGATTCTGGAAAAACTCATGCACCTTGCCGGTGGCGAATTGCGCCGGTGGCAGGCTGATGTTGTGCACCACCAACAGGGAAATCTCGCCACCGGGGCGCTCGTTGAAGTTGGGCGAAGGGCAATGACGGATGCCCTGGCACCAACCGCTGGCGGGGTCCAACTGCATACAGGTTCCTTGAACGAGGCTGGGGTGCCTCAGTATGCCGCGTTCCGCTGTCCGGTTGCGATCACTTGGCGCGATGAAGTTGGCGCAGATTGCCAATCACCGAGGCCAGGGCACGGTCAAACAGCAGTGCATCATCCAGGGTTCGCACCGCGCCACGCTTGAACTCCAATGCCAGTTCAACCGGACTTTTTTCCAGGACCTTGAGGCCGGTTCGATTGACGAAAATACAGGTATTGCCGGGCGCAATAATCGCCGTCAGCTTGCAGCGCAGGGTATTTTCAGCGTCCTCCTGGAATTCGACCCAGCAACCGACTCGCAGTTGGCGAACCTTGAGCAGGTCGGGGTCATCTTCCGGCAGGCTCACCGAAACGGCCGGTGCAGCAGGGCTGAGGACGAATGCCTCGCGCACCTCAACTTGCGACAGCAAAGACTGTCCATCTGGTTTGCCCCGGAAAGACAGGACATGCAGCGTCTGCAACTGCGTGAAAAATTCCCGGGTGATGAAAGGATCAAACGCGGCGCCGCTTAACCCGTCGCGCAGGGCCTTGAGCAATTCAGGCAGCTGTTCCAGCAAGCGCCGCCCCGCTTCGGTGTCTTCGCTGAGGCCGACACTCCAGATCAACTCATCCATGGTGCGCAACCCGCCCGCCCATTGCGGCGAACGCTCGCCGTGCTTCAGGCAGGCCAGCAACAGCACCTGGCTCCAGGCCTGCTGCAGGAACTGCACCACCACCTCGGGGAGCACTTTACCCATCAGCCGCAGATTAAGGGCCTCGGCCACCCGCTGACGGGCGATTTCGGTACGGGCGCGCCCCTCCTCCGCATCACGGGTACGTTGCTCCAGCAATTCGCTACGGCGCCGCTCGTCATGGGTAAACGCCGTGAACTCCGTCAGGAGCTGGGAAAAGATCGCAGGATCATCCACAAAATCGGTCAACAACCGCTGCACTACCTGCTCGATGTGCAGGTAAAGGCTGTCGCGCTGATAATCGTCGCGCTGGCTCCAGCCCATGGCCGCCGCCGCGATTTCATTGAGCAGGCGCCGCGCGGGATGGCTGGTGCGACTGAAAAAGCTCTTGTCCAGCACCGCCACTTTCAGCATCGGAATCTGCAGGCGCGCAATCAGCGCCTTGAGAGACTCCGGCACCGTGCAGTCATTGAGGATGAACTCGAAGAGCATGGCGATCAGATTGATCACATCTTCGTCCGCATCCTCCACGACCCGCGACTTACCGCTCTTGACGCTGACCCGGGTCAGCAACTGTTCAAGCTGGTTGCGCAGATCGAAATCATCCTCCACTTCGGGCTCAGGTACGTATTGCTGCAAATGGGAGAGCAGGCGCAGCAGGTCACGGGTGGAAATTGGCTGCGTCTCGGCGCTCGCCTCAAGGGTGGGCGCCACACTGCCGCGCACGGCGGACAGCAACTCTTGCAGTGCCGCGAATACTTCCTGCCCGCTGTCGTCTGCTGGACGGCCGGTAATCGGCGGTGTGTCTTCAGGCAAATCGGCGGGAGCGACCGCACGCCGCGAGGGTACCGCCTTGAGCTCAGGCAATACGCCGGTGGCAATCAGCAATTGATTGGCTTCGCCGTACAACAGATCAGCGTCACTGAGAACGTATTTTTCAAACAGCTTGAGGATGATCAGCTTGACCCGAATTTCTACGCCAAGGCTGCGTCCCGCTTGCAGAAAGAACGCACACAGCATCGCCGGGCCCAGAGGGTTGTCCCGATCATCCATGTGCTTGTCGAGCAACGCACTCAAACGCGCCGTCAACTGCCCAAGGGCCAGGCCATCGCGGCGCAGCACCTTGCCCAGCATGGCCTCGAGGGCAACGGCTTTTTCCAGCTCATCGCCGGATACGCCGGGCACCGCCGCGTAGGACACCACCGGAATCAACTGCAGCTCACCCCGCTCCACGTTGCCAAGATTGGCAAACGCCTCGTAGAGCTGCTCCATGAAGCCGCGCTCGAAATTCTTGCGCTTGAGGCGCAAGTCGCGCATGGCCTCAAAGAAAATGCCGTGATCGACGTTGCTGCGGGACTTTTCGGCCATTTCGAACAGCGTGTCGTCGGCGTTATCAAACAGCTCCTGCAATCCCTGCCTGAGTTGCTGCGCCGCCTTGTCACGGACCTGGAGCAATACCACCGGCAGGCGGGCGAGCGGTGACGGCGTCGCCCGTGCCTTATTGATCGGCACCACCTTCCCGTCATTGTGCATCCTGGCCTCCTGAAACGGCGGTATTCGAGTGTGTGAAGATCGGTGCGGCAACGGGGCAAAGTACCCCGGAGCACTGCGAAAAACAGACTATCACGACGACGTCAAAGCTATGACGCCAATTGCAAGGCGCGAGATTATCTTGCAAATGAGGGTTGTTGCGCCAGCAAACTCTGTGATCACTGGGTAAATGAGCAGCGCCAGTGGCACCTGTCGCCTTGGGTTCAGGCCCGCCCTGCCCCTATAATCCAGGCACTTTGTTTGTGGAGCCTGTCATGCCCAATCTTCGTCTAGCCGACCTGACCGCCGAAATCGAAGCCAACGTGCGTCGCGCACTGTTGGAAGACATCGGCAGTGGGGATATCACCGCACAACTGATCCCGGCCGAACGCCTGGCCAAGGCCACGATCATCACTCGCGATGCCGCCGTCATCAGCGGAACGGCCTGGGTGGAAGCGGTGTTTCGCCAGCTGGACCCACGCGTCGCCGTGCATTGGCAGGTGCGCGACGGTGAGCGCGTCAGCCCGAACCAGGTGCTGTTTCACCTCGAAGGCCCGGCCCGTTCGCTGCTCAGTGGCGAGCGTTGCGCGCTGAATTTCCTGCAGTTGCTGTCAGGCGTTGCCACCCGTGCCCAATACCTGGCGGATTTTGTCGCCACCACCCAGGTCAAGCTGCTGGATACCCGCAAGACCCTGCCCGGCCTGCGCCTGGCGCAGAAGTACGCCGTGACCTGCGGCGGTTGCCACAACCACCGCATCGGCCTGTACGACGCGTTCCTGATCAAGGAAAACCATATCGCAGCCTGTGGCGGCATTGCCCAGGCCATCAGCGCCGCCCACAAGATCGCCCCGGGCAAGCCGGTGGAAATCGAAGTGGAAAGCCTGGAGGAACTGCGCGAAGCACTGGCGGCGGGCGCCGACATCATCATGCTGGATGAGCTGAGCCTCGATGATATGCGCGAAGCGGTGCGCCTGAACGGCGGCAAAGCCAAGCTGGAAGCCAGTGGCGGGATCAACGAAAGCACCCTGCTGCCCATCGCTGAAACTGGCGTGGACTACATCTCCATCGGGGCGATGACCAAGGATGTGAAGGCGGTGGATTTGTCGATGCGGCTCAGTCTCTGAGACACCGTTAAATGTAAGCGCTAGCTTAATGTGGCGAGGGAGCTTGCTCCCTCGCCACATTAAGCTCGTATCAGATCGCGAGGTTGTTCATCCCGCAATACTCGTTCCAGTCGACACCCAGCACCTCGGCCGCTTCCTTGTGCAACGCCAGGCGCGCCGCCTCGAACGCCTCGGGGGTGGAGGTGTACTTCAGGGTCAATTCCCACGGCTGCAAGCCCTGGGCTTCGGCCTCATCCTCAAATGCCCATTGGATCTGGTCCCTTTGATCATCGGCGCTCAGGTCCTTGATCTCATCCAGCAGTTCCGGCGACTCCGCGACGTACTTTTTGAGGGCTGCTTCGTGCCGCGCTTCCTGGGTCATTTCTTGTGTGGTCATGTCGTTCTCTTAGATCGAGGAATGGGGATGCATCTGGGTCATCAAGGTCGCGCAGATACAAAAGAACAGGCATGAATACCGGTTCGTCTGGCCTTCAGAACCATTCTGGGATCATCTGAAAACTGTGTTGCCTTTGTGCCCGAGACAGGAATCGAACCTGCGACCTTCGCGTTACGAGTGCGCTGCTCTACCGGCTGAGCTACACGGGCGGTGGGCTAAAGCTAGCACTGCCTTGGACGTCCGGCAACTCACTGCTTTTCGAGGGCAATCACACCTTGCACCCAAAAGCGTGGCTGCAGGTGACCGTTGCTCAGGCCCATGTAGTGCTCGCTGCGCTCCGTGAGGTGGGGCACGTCACGAATCGCGACGAATACCAGCACGCCTACGGCCACGACACTCGCTGCCATCCACACGCGGTACAACGCCAGTACCGGGGCGACCGATGGAATGCGCCACACATGCAATGCCATCAGCCACCCGACCACCAGCGCCAGCCAGAGTTGCGACACCGGCATCACGATCACTCCATCCACCTGTGCCTGAGTCAGTGAGCCGATCAACGAGGCAAACAGGCACAGGCGCAGCAGGTCCACGGGCGCCAATGACAACGCACGCTCACGCAACACACCCACGGTTGCCCAACCCGCCCACGCAACCAGCGCAATCACGCACAGCGTCGACGGTACGCCCCATTCGCTGGCCCACTGCAGAATCGCCTGGTGAGGGTGAGCGGCAATGTCGTTGGCGATGTCGGCAAAATGCATCGGCCCGAACCCCAGCCAAGGACGCTCAAGAATCATGTGCCAGGCCTGCCACCAGATAGGTCCACGCCCGGACAAACTGGTAGTCAGGCGGTCTACGGCAGCGTTGGAAATTTCAATCCCCAGGTACCTTGCCAACACGCTGAACACCAGCCAGTACAGCAACAACCCGCAGGCCAGTGCGGCCAACTGCCAGACCACCCAGCGGCGACCATGCAGCCCCAAAAACATCAAGACGAAGCCCGCAACGCCCATGCCGAGCCACGTGCCGCGGGTACCACCACTGATCGCGATCAGCCACCACACACAGAGCAACGCAAACACCGCGGCCCGCGCTGGACGAGCGACGTTTGAAACCAGCAAGGGAAGTGCCAGCAGTGGCAGGGTGAAGGTCTGCAACTGACCGTAGAAGCGCTTATTGGAAAATCCGGACAACAGCAAATCGGGGTCTACAACCGATTCGCCGCTGGTAAAGGCGAGGACACCTGCGTGCAGATATTGAACACTTTTAATCATGCACAACAGCAATACGAACAGGATCAAGACGCGGTCCAGGGACTCATCTCCATTGCGCCTGGCCCGGCAGAAAGCCACGGCAATGGCGCCGCAACTGATGAGCAGCGCCAGTTCGGTCAACGCCCAGAGCGGCTGATGGGCCAACAGCGCCGAAACCAGGCCCGCCAACCCAATCAGCCACACCCCGAGCACTGTCGGCCTATCGACGCATCGCTCTGCCTGCGGCAGGCAGAGCCCATACACCACCGCACAGAGCGCCACTGATATCTGCACTGCACGTTGCCAGTCATGACTACTGAACGGCGCGCAGATAGCCAGCGTCAACAGACACATCACCACGAGAAGGAATGTGTTCCCTCGCTGCTGAACAGACAACGTCATCGGCAATTTCTACTTCCTTGTGGTGGCTGTAGAGCGGTTTACGCACACGCTCTCCATTGCTGCGTAAACAGTAGACGACCTTCGGATCAGGCGCCGCCGGAAGTACAACCTTTGGCAGCGTATTGGTCTTCTGCCGTGGTGGTGCACTTCCAGCCAGACGTCGCACTACGGGTCAAGGTGATGACTTTGCCCAGGACCGGCGCGGGTGCGTCGAGGATTTCACAGGCAATCGTGCCAGCGCCGGTGGCGATGTCGCCGGTCACGTCAATCCTGCAGTTGGCCGTTGGGCTGGTCCCGCCAATCAACACCAGGGTTGGTGGCGTACCTTGGTTCAGTGTGTCTTCAAAGCCCACCTTCAACGCGGAGACCTCGGCCAGCCCAGCGGTGAACTTGGCCTTGGCCTGGTGCTTGGTGTACATGGGCAGGCCGATGGTGGCCAAAATTCCGATAATTGCCACGACGATCAATAATTCGATCAAGGTAAAACCTTTCTGACGCATCACATTCACTCTCCAGAATAAAACCTATCGCGAGGCGCATCCTGCACCCCGTCTCGGCAACCGCGCCAGTGTACTCACCCCCGCGCAGCCAATGCTGAACAAGACGCACAAACTGACATTTTTTCGCTCAAGGCGGCCCTGCCCGAATCCGTCACCTGACTAAGCTATAAATCTTCCACTGTCTGTGTGCGGAACTGCGAAATGAATGATGTTTCAGCGATCTATGCCTGGGAAGGCGTCAACCGCAAAGGGCGCAAGGTATCTGGAGAAACCAGCGGTCACAATCCTGCATTGATCAAGGCACTGCTGCGCCAACAGGGCATTAATCCGGGCCGCGTACGCAAAAAATCCGCGGGTTGGCCGAGACTCGCTCCGTTGGTCAAGCCTGCGGACATCGCCCTCTTCACCCGCCAGTTGGCAACGCTGTTGAAGGCCGGCATTGCGCTTTTACAAGCACTGGATATCATCGCCGATGGCTTCGAAAACCGTCATATGCGGGCGCTGGTACAGAGCCTGAAACAGGACATCGCCGCCGGCAGTAGCCTGGCTATCGCCCTGCAGAAACAGCCACGCTGCTTCGATGAGCTGTACTGCAACCTGATTGCAGCGGGGGAGCAGGCGGGGGCACTCGAAGCGCTACTGGAACGAGTCGCCACCCACCTGGAAAAAAGCGAGCAACTGAAAGCCAGAATCAAAAAGGCAATGACCTATCCCATGACGGTGCTGGCAGTCGCCACCCTTGTCAGTGCGATTTTGCTGATTCACGTTGTGCCACAGTTCCAGGGCCTGTTTGCCGGTGTGGATGCGCAGCTACCGGGCTTCACCCTGGGGGTCATCAGCTTGTCGGAGTTCATGCAGCACAACTGGTGGGTACTGATTTTGGTCGCGGGTACCGGTTTCGCCGGACTGCGCAAAGCCTATCGCTCGTCAACAGGCTTTCGCCACTGGCTCGATGCCCGTTTGTTGAAAGCCCCGGTGGCAGGCACACTGCTGAAAAAATCGGCGATCGCCCGCTACGCCCGCACGCTCTCGACCACCTTTGCAGCTGGCGTACCCTTGGTGCAAGCATTGGATTCCGTGGCCGGCGCTACGGGTAATGGACTGTTCAAACAGGCAATCAATCGTATGCGGCACGACGTATCCACCGGGACACAACTGAATGAATCCATGGCCGTAAGCGGCCTGTTTCCAGGCATGGCGATCCAGATGACCGCGATCGGCGAGGAGTCGGGCACCCTCGACAACATGCTGGAAAAAGTAGCCAGCCACTACGAGGCCGACGTCGACAACCTGGTGGACAACCTCACCAGCCTGATGGAGCCGCTGATCATGGTGGTACTCGGGGGCATCGTCGGGGCATTGGTGCTCGCCATGTACCTGCCGATCTTTCAACTCGGTACAGCCTTTTGAGCACACCACTGACTGAGATTCTTGTTTATCAACCCTGGGTGTTTGTATCTGGCGCGCTGGTGCTGGGCCTGATTGTCGGCAGTTTCCTCAACGTGCTGGTATGGCGCCTGCCGAAAATGCTGGAACGCGAATGGCGAGCCCAGGCCCATGAAGTCCTTGGCCTTCCCGCCGAGCCCATCGCGGCGCCCTATAACCTGATGCGCCCCAACTCCTGTTGCCCACACTGCAATCACCCGATTCGCCCCTGGGAGAACATTCCGCTGCTCAGCTACATGCTGCTCAAGGGGCGCTGCTCGAGTTGCCATCAACCTATCGGCGCACGTTATCCGCTCACCGAGTTGGCGTGCGGGTTGATCTCGGCGGTTGTCGCCTGGCATTTCGGTTTTGGCTGGGCGGCCGGCGCGGCAATGGTGTTTAGCTGGGGCTTGTTGGCGATGAGCCTGATCGACGTAGACCACCAGTTGCTGCCGGACGTGCTGGTGCTGCCGTTGCTATGGCTGGGCCTGATCCTCAACAGCTTTGGCGCTTTTGTGTCATTGCCCGATGCGCTGTGGGGCGCGGTAGCCGGCTACATGAGTCTGTGGTCGGTGTTCTGGCTGTTCAAGCTGATCACCGGCAAGGACGGAATGGGTTACGGGGATTTCAAGCTGCTGGCCATGCTCGGCGCCTGGGGCGGCTGGCAGATCCTGCCGATGACGCTGCTGCTGTCGTCCCTGGTGGGCGTGATGGGAGGCCTGATTCTATTGCGCCTGCGCAAATCCCAAGTATCGGTTCCAATGCCTTTTGGTCCGTATCTGGCAATTGCCGGCTGGATTGCATTGCTCTGGGGTGGTCAAATAACCGACTTCTATTTGCAGTCTGTCGGTTTCAGATGACCACTCCTGTTGCAACACCCTGGATTCTTGGCCTCACTGGCGGCATCGGCAGTGGCAAAAGCGCGGCAGCCGAACACTTCGTACGGCTTGGCGTGGACTTGATCGACGCCGACCACGCCGCGCGCTGGGTCGTCGAACCTGGGCGCCCGGCCCTGGCGCAGATTGCCGAGCACTTCGGTCCGAGCGTGCTGCTACCCGACGGGCAACTGGACCGCGGGGCGTTGCGCAAGCTGATCTTCGAAGTGCCCGGCGAGCGCCTCTGGCTGGAGGCGCTGCTGCACCCGCTGATCGCCGAGGAGATTCGCAGCCATCTGGCGCGTGCCAAATCGCCTTACGCGATTCTGGTGTCACCGTTACTGATCGAGTCCGGCCAGTACACCATGACCCAGCGGGTGCTGGTGATCGACGTGCCGCAATCGTTGCAGATTCAGCGTACCCTGCAGCGCGATGGCATCAGCGAAGATCAGGTACAGGCGATTCTCAAGGCCCAGGCCACCCGCGAAGATCGCCTGCGCCATGCCGATGACGTACTGGTCAATGACCAGGACTTGGCCCGACTGCATGCCGAGGTCGAGCGACTGCACCACTTTTACCTTACTTTGCGTGGAGGCCGATCATGAGCCAACCCTTGACCGTCGAATGCCCAACCTGCGGCGCACCCGTGGAATGGAAAGCGGAAAACCCCAACCGCCCGTTCTGCTCGGACCGTTGCAAACTGATCGACCTGGGCGCCTGGGCGTCGGAAGAACACAAGATCCCGGTCAGCCCGGACGCCGAGGACGAACTGTTCTCCGAAGATTTTCAGCCCAAACACTAAGGCCGCATAAAGCCATAGTCCTGCTGGTCGTCGAGATTCTCTGCAAGGTATTGCAGCTCGTCGGCCAGGTCTTCAAAACTGCGCACGCCCTTGCTCTGCTGCACCACCGCACTGAGCATGGCGCGCAGGGTCAAGCCCGGGTCAAAGCCGATTTCCTGCGCCGCGTCCTGGCTTCTGCGTAACTCCTGCCGTGCCCACTCGTACACACTCATGATTCCGTGCTCCTGGAAATTTTGCAGAGCATGCGACCACTGGCGTGTGCGGCATTTGACCTGGATCAAGGCCGCGGATCGTCATCCTTCCACGGCGCCGAGAGGTAGCGGGTGCGGTTGAATGTCTCCAGCCACTCAGGGCAAAACACCACCAGAGCGCTGATCACCATACCGTTGATAAAGGCCTCGGGGAAAACGATCAGCCATAGGTAGCCGACGAAATCCTCGATCCACTCCGGCATCGCGAAACGGCCGTCGAACCACAGCAAACCCATGCCCGCCAGCAAGCACAGCAAGGCCGACAGCGCGGCGGCGAAAAAGCCCGAACAGAAGATATACACAAAGGGATTGCGCGGCTTCGCCCGCTCCACCAGCAGCGCACAACCTTCGGTGACCAGCACCGGCAACAGAACCAGCAGCATGCCGTTGATGCCGACGGCCGCCAGGTCCTGGCGACCAAGCAACACCAGGCCAAGCTGTGCGGCAAAACCACCGACGATCGCCAGGGGCCAATCAAGCAGCAAGGTCACGGCGGTCATGCCGATGAAGTGGTAGGACACCCCTGTATCGAAATCCCGGCGTACCAGCCACAACATAAACAGCGCGAACACCGTGCCAAACAGCAAGTGCTGGCGCCGCCGGTCGGCAAACAGCTCGACCCAGGGCGAACGCAGGAGCGCCCACATCACCACCGGCGCATACAGCAGCCAGCCGATACTGAGGGTTTCCGGCGCCAGCACCGCTGCGCTGATCACGGCTGCACCTGCTCCAGGGCCTGGCGCAGTTCAGCGGCGGAATCGTATTCGTGCTGCGCCACCAACTTCCCGTGATCCAGTTGCAGCCACAGCACTTTATCCACAGGTACTGGATAGCGCGGGGTTACACGGGCATCACGGTCGAGCATGACGCGATAGTTGTAGGCCTGCATGGCCGGTACCGCGAACATCTTCGCAATCAGCCGGGGCATACGCTGGATATCGGCGAGAAACACCGTGTGCCGTGCTTCCAGATAACCCTTGGGCTGACCCTGCAGCGCCGCGTCCACGATTTTGGCGGCGTCCATGCTGCGCGCCACCAGCAAGATTTGCGCCTGGTCATCCAGGGTGTAGGCCTGGTCGAACTGGTCAAGCAAGGTCCAGGGGGCAACACGCTCACCCACTTCGACGGCCTGGGCCCATACGGGCAAAAGACTCAAGAACAGCACCACAAAAAACTTCACTGCATACTCCTCATGCCACGGGAAACTGTCGAATGGCCAGTCTACACCGACCTTTTGACGCGGGACTTCCTGCGGTCATCATTTGGACGCTAAGCTGGTGACATGGATGACTCAGATTATTTGCGCCTGCTCACCGTAGCGGCCGAACAAGCCAACGCGTTCCTGTCCAATGCCCGCAAATGGGAGCGTGAGCGATGGGTCTGCCAGCGCCTGCTACAAGGCTTGAACGTGCCCTACCGCGCTGAAGAATTCCACGCCGCCGGGCAAGAGCCGCCGGACGTGTTGTTTCGCGACGCCAGTTTCGAAGTGTTTTTCGTACTCGATGAAGGCCGGCGCCTGAACGATGAATGGCGCGACGAACTGCTGCGGCGGCGCAGCGCGTTCTCCCTGAGCCAACTGGTTCGGCGAGAAGCCAAGCCCCGGCGCATTCCCGCCCACGAATTCCTTTTGCGCTTGGCGCCCACCCTGCGCAAGAAGGCCCACAACTATAAAGAACGCGGGATGGACCTGGGGGAGCTGGACCTCATTGCCTTCGCCAGCCTCAAGCGCGAAGTACTGGACCTCAACAGTCATTTCCCGCCCCCCACCGAGTACCTGCGCCAGGGCTGGCGCTCGCTGTCCCTCGTGGGCCCGACGTTTGCCCGTGTGCTGTTCGCGCATCCGGACGCACCGGACTTCTTGCGCAACAATCTGGGGCGCAGCATAGTGTTTGATGTGGGCATCAGCCTGTGATCGGGTCAGCGGCTATGCTTCTGGCAATGCCGCCAATCACCTGACTGTAACGTGGCGCCCTTTAGCTACGTCTACCTGACGAGGCCTTTATGACCAGCCGCCTGAACCCCGACGACCAACAGCATGTCGAAGAGTACCTGCAACTGTCCCAGAACCAAGTCGAGCGCAAGCCTTTCCGGCCCTGGCTGCTCCTTGCCGTGGTGCTGGTTGCAGTGATCGGCCTGGGTTTGCTGAGCCGCCTTTTGAGTTACCTGACGCTATGAGCTGCCTTGCGCTCGCTCGGGTAACCGCACCGATTTCTTTTAGCCTTGCGAGATATCCCCATGACCCATCGTATTATTATCGTCGGCGGCGGCGCCGGCGGCCTGGAGTTGGCTACCCGCCTGGGTAAGACTCTGGGCAAGCGCGGTACCGCCAGCATCACGCTGGTGGACGCCAACCTCACCCACATCTGGAAACCCCTGCTCCACGAAGTGGCGGCGGGCTCGCTGAACTCTTCGGAAGACGAACTCAATTATGTTGCCCAGGCAAAATGGAACCACTTCGAGTTCCAACTGGGGCGCATGAGCGGGCTAGATCGCGAGCAGAAAAAAATCCAGCTGGCCGCCACTCTCGACGAAGAAGGCCGGGAACTGGTACCCGCGCGAGTGCTGGACTACGACAGCCTGGTGATCGCCGTCGGCAGCACCACCAATGACTTCGGCACCGAGGGCGCGGCGCAACATTGCCTGTTCCTCGACACCCGCAAGCAGGCTGAGCGTTTCCATCAGCAGTTGCTCAATCACTATCTGCGCGCCCACGCCGGGCAGACGGATGTGGTGGAGCAGATCAGCGTCGCCATCGTCGGCGCCGGTGCCACCGGGGTCGAGCTGGCTGCTGAACTGCATAACGCCGCCCATGAGCTGGCTGCCTATGGCCTGGACAAGATCAAGCCGGAAAACATGCACATCACCCTGATCGAAGCCGGCCCACGGGTGTTGCCCGCCCTGCCGGAGCGTATTGGCGGACCTGTGCATAAAACCCTGGAGAAACTTGGGGTGACCGTCCTGACCAACTCCGCCGTGAGTGAAGTGACGGCCGACGCCCTTATCACCAGCAGCGGCCAGGTGATTCCGGCCAGCCTCAAGGTCTGGGCCGCCGGCATTCGTGCGCCAGGGTTCCTCAAGGACATTGATGGCCTGGAAACCAACCGCATCAACCAACTGCAAGTGCTGCCGACCCTGCAAACCACTCGCGACGAAAATATCTTCGCCTTTGGTGACTGCGCCGCCTGCCCGCAACCCGGCACCGACCGCAATGTGCCGCCACGGGCCCAAGCGGCTCACCAACAGGCGTCGTTGCTGGCCAAGTCGCTGAAACTGCGGATCGAGGGCAAGGAGCTGCCGTCGTATAAGTACACCGACTATGGCTCGCTGATTTCGCTGTCGCGTTTTTCGGCTGTGGGTAACTTGATGGGTAACCTGACCGGCAGCGTGATGCTGGAAGGCTGGCTGGCGCGGATGTTTTATGTGTCGCTGTACCGCATGCACCAGATGGCGCTGTATGGCTTCTTCCGCACAGCGATGCTGATGCTGGGGAGCAAGATCGGGCGAGGCACTGAGCCGCGCCTGAAACTGCACTGACAGGACGTTCCCGGATAGGACTCGGTTAGTGTGGGAGCGGGCTTGCTCGCGAAAGCGGTGGTTCAGTGCCAAATGTACTGACTGACACACCACTTTCGCGAGCAAGCCCGCTCCCACACTTGTTTTGTGGTGCGGCCAGGATTTCGCGCACAAAAAAAATCCCCGTATCTTTCGATACGAGGATTTTTAATATGGTCGGGGTAAGGGGATTCGAACTCCTGACATCCTGCTCCCAAAGCAGGCGCGCTACCGGACTGC
>NZ_JAAAFU010000002.1:65650-65890 GCF_019352905.1 Pseudomonas sp. Xaverov 83
AAATATGGTCGGGGTAAGGGGATTCGAACTCCTGACATCCTGCTCCCAAAGCAGGCGCGCTACCGGACTGCGCTATACCCCGGTAAAAAAAAGGCGACCTCTCAGTCGCCTTCTTCGATCAGCGCTTTTGGCCTCTGATCTTAAGATTCGATTCCAGCGTTAACTGGTCTCAAAAATGGTGGGTCGTGTGGGATTCGAACCTACGACCAATTGGTTAAAAGCCAACTGCTCTACCAACTG
>NZ_JAAAFU010000002.1:65900-124769 GCF_019352905.1 Pseudomonas sp. Xaverov 83
TTTGAAATTGGCTCCGTGACCAGGACTCGAACCTGGGACCCAATGATTAACAGTCATTTGCTCTACCGACTGAGCTATCACGGAACTACATATTTCAAAGTGTTACGTTGTTGCTTGTTACCTTCTCTTCGACGCTTCCGTATCGCTACGTTAGTGTCTCTGAGGCGCGCTATTCTACAATCTTAAAAACCCCTGTCAACCCTTTAAATTGCTTTTAAGACAATGATTTGCGCTTCTTTCTGATTTCTTCTTGGGGAGAAGAAACCGTTGGGCTGACGTTGCTGCGGGGCGCACTTTACAAGCCTTTGCCTTACAGTTCAACGCCCTATCGAAAAAAAAGGCCCCGCAATGCGGGGCCTCTTCTTATAGCAGTACCACTCGAGCTTAGTGGAAGACGATTTCGTCGTTCTCCACCGTCGCCTCGACGCTGGTGCCCGGCATAAAGCTGCCCGACAGGATCAGCTGTGCCAGCGGGTTCTCGATCCAGCGCTGGATCGCACGCTTCAACGGCCGTGCGCCATACACTGGGTCGTAACCGACGGCGATCAGCTTGTCCAACGCCTCGCGGCTCAGCTCCAAAGACAACTCGCGCTCCGCCAGACGGCTGCGCAGGCGGCCCAACTGGATCTCGGTGATGCCCGCGATCTGATCCCGCGCCAGAGGCTCGAAGATCACCACTTCGTCGACCCGGTTGATGAACTCCGGCCGGAAGTGGCTGGTCAGCGCGTCCATCACGGCTGCGCGCTGGGCTTCACGATCACCCACCAGTTCCTGGATCTGTACCGAGCCCAGGTTGGAGGTCATCACGATCACCGTATTGCGGAAGTCCACGGTACGTCCGTGACTGTCCGTCAGGCGGCCATCTTCCAGCACTTGCAGCAACACGTTG
The DNA here is from genome assembly GCF_019352905.1 of Pseudomonas sp. Xaverov 83. Taxonomy (NCBI): domain Bacteria; kingdom Pseudomonadati; phylum Pseudomonadota; class Gammaproteobacteria; order Pseudomonadales; family Pseudomonadaceae; genus Pseudomonas; species Pseudomonas sp. Xaverov 83. Next base: position 66,790 of record NZ_JAAAFU010000002.1, read on the forward strand.
AACACATCCGGGTGGGCCTTCTCGACCTCGTCCAGAAGGATCACCGAGTAAGGCTTACGCCGTACCGCCTCGGTCAGGTAACCACCCTCTTCGTAGCCTACATAGCCTGGTGGCGCCCCGATCAAGCGGGCCACGGAATGTTTCTCCATGAACTCGGACATATCGATCCGCACCATGGCCTCTTCAGTATCAAAGAGGAACTCGGCCAAGGCCTTGCACAGCTCAGTTTTACCCACACCGGTAGGGCCGAGGAACATAAACGAGCCGCTCGGACGGTTCGGGTCGGACAACCCGGCCCGTGAACGCCGTACCGCGTTGGACACCGCAATCACCGCCTCGTCCTGGCCGATGACGCGCTGGTGCAACAGGCTTTCCATCTTCAACAGCTTGTCGCGCTCGCCCTCGAGCATTTTCGACACAGGGATACCGGTCCACTTCGAGACGACTTCGGCGATTTCTTCCTCGGTCACCTTGCTGCGCAGCAACTGGTTCTCAGGCTTGCCGTGCTGGTCGACCATCTGCAGGCTGCGCTCCAGGTCCGGGATCACCCCGTACTGCAACTCGGCCATGCGGTTCAGGTCGCCTTTACGACGGGCGGCTTCCAGCTCCTGACGGGACTGCTCGATCTTCTGCTGGATCTGCGCAGAACCCTGCACCTCGGCCTTTTCCGAGGTCCAGATTTCTTCGAGGTCCGAATACTCACGTTCCAGGCGAACAATTTCTTCCTGGAGTTTTTCCAGGCGTTTCTTCGCCGGCTCGTCCTCTTCTTTCTTCAGGGCCTGGGACTCAACTTTCAGCTGAATCAGGCGCCGATCCAGACGGTCCAGCACTTCGGGCTTCGAATCGATCTCCATCCGAATGCGGCTGGCCGCTTCGTCGATCAAGTCGATGGCCTTGTCCGGCAACTGACGGTCGGTAATGTAGCGATGGCTCAATTTCGCCGCCGCAATGATCGCGCCGTCGGTGATCGCGACTTTATGGTGGACCTCATACCGCTCTTTCAGGCCACGCAGGATGGCGATGGTGTCTTCTTCGCTCGGTTCTTCCACCAGTACTTTCTGGAAGCGACGCTCAAGGGCCGCATCCTTCTCGATGTACTGGCGATATTCGTTCAGCGTGGTCGCACCGACGCAATGCAACTCACCCCGCGCCAGTGCTGGCTTAAGCATGTTGCCCGCATCCATCGAACCTTCGCCTTTACCAGCGCCGACCATGGTATGCAGTTCGTCGATAAACAGAATGATCTGCCCTTCCTGCTTCGACAGTTCGTTCAGCAGGGATTTCAGGCGCTCTTCGAACTCGCCACGGAACTTGGCGCCGGCAATCAGCGACCCCATGTCCAGGGACAGCAGGCGCTTGCCTTTAAGGCCATCCGGCACTTCGCCATTAATGATGCGCTGGGCCAGGCCTTCGGCAATGGCGGTTTTACCAACGCCAGGTTCGCCGATCAGCACTGGGTTGTTCTTGGTGCGACGCTGCAGGACCTGGATGGTGCGACGAATCTCATCGTCACGACCGATCACCGGGTCGAGCTTGCCCTCTTCGGCGCGCTTGGTCAGGTCGACGGTGTATTTGTCCAGCGCTTGGCGAGACTCCTCGTGGTTAGGGTCATTTACCGCTTCGCCGCCACGCAGATTGTTGATGGCATTTTCCAGGGCTTTCTTGCTCACGCCCTGGCCCAGCAACAATTTGCCAAGCTTGCTGTTGTCGTCCATCGCGGCGAGCAGCACCACTTCACTGGAAATGAACTGGTCACCCTTCTGCTGGGCCAGGCGGTCCGCCTGATTCAACAGGCGCGCCAAATCCTGGGACATGTTCACGTCGCCAGTAGGATTTTGGATTTTCGGCAGTTGGTCGAGCTCTTTGCTCAACTCCTTGCGCAGGCTGTTGACGTCAAAGCCCACCTGCATCAGCAAAGGCTTGATGGAACCGCCTTGCTGCTCCAGGAGCGCTTGCATCAAGTGCGCAGGCTCAATGGCTGAATGGTCCAGGCCAACCGCCAGAGATTGGGCGTCAGATAAAGCCAACTGCAATTTGCTGGTTAAACGATCAATACGCATTAGTCACCTTCCTTTTGAGCAGGCCGGAGCTATGAACAAACACATCCTGAATGAAGAAACCTGCCAGATACCCTTATAGATGGGGTGGATTCTGGAAGATTCAAGCTACGGATAGTTGACGCAGGTCAGGAGAGTCTAGCGTTCCAGCCAGATAAGGGAGGCAAACCGACCGGTGCGCGCGTTGCGACGGTAGGAATAGAAACGGGGATCGGTCACGGTACAGAAGCCGCCACCGTACACAGCAGTGACGCCGCGGGCGGCAAGGCGCAGGCGGGCCAGTTGGTAAATGTCGGCCATGAACTTGCCCGGGTTCTGACTGGGGACGAACGCCTCAATCGTTTCCGGAAGTTGCTGCATAAAGGCTTCACGCACTTCCGGGCCCACTTCAAAGGCTTGCGGGCCGATGGCCGGGCCAAGCCAAACCAGCACTTCACCAGGTTCGTCATCCAGGCTTTCGAAAGCGGCTTCCAGGACACCCGCAGCCAGGCCACGCCAACCGGCATGGGCAGCCGCGACGCGGGTGCCGGCGCGATTGCAAAACAAGGCAGGCAGGCAATCAGCCGTCATTGATGTGCAGGCGATGCCTGGGGTGCTGGTCCAACTGCCATCGGCTTCAGCAGTTCGGCCAGGATCAGCCTCAACCACAACCACACCGTGAACCTGGCGCAGCCAGGCCGGCTGGATATTGAAGGCATCGGTGAGGCGACGACGATTTTCGAGAACGGCTTCGACGCTGTCCTCGACATGATCGCCGAGATTGAGGCTGTCGAACGGCGCCACACTGACGCCGCCCGCACGGGTAGTGACGCAGGCTTTCACCCCGGCCGGCGCGGGCCAGTCAGGAATCAGCCAGTCACTCATCCGATAAACGCCTCACGATCCTGCTTGAGCAGCGACAACAACCAGACAAAATCGTCTGGAAGTGGCGATTCCCAGCTCATCCGCTTACCGCTCGTCGGATGATCCAGTTCCAGGAAGCGTGCATGCAGTGCCTGGCGCGGGAAGGTTTTCAGCGAATCAACCATGGTTGCACTGGCCGCCGGGGGAATACGGAAGCGGCCACCGTAGGCCGGATCTCCGACCAACGGGAAGTTGATGTGCGCCATGTGCACCCGAATCTGGTGGGTACGACCGGTTTCCAACTTGACCCGCACGTGGGTGTGGGAGCGGAAACGCTCGAGCACACGGTAGTGGCTGACAGCTTGCTTGCCGCCTTCCATCACCGCCATGCGCTGGCGCTGCTGGCCGTGGCGACCGATCGGGGCATTGATTTTGCCACCTGCGGTTACTACACCGATCACGATGCACTCGTAGATCCGGCTAACGCTGCGGCTCTGCAGTTGTGTGACCAACTGCGTCTGCGCCTGAATGGTCTTGGCCACCACCATAAGGCCAGTGGTGTCCTTGTCCAAGCGGTGCACGATGCCGCAGCGCGGGACATTGATGATGTCCGGCACGTGGTGCAGCAAAGCATTGAGCAGGGTGCCATCAGCGTGCCCGGCGGCCGGGTGAACCACCAGGCCTGCGGGTTTATTGATCACCAGGATGTCGTCGTCTTCATAGACGATGTCCAGTTCAATGTCCTGGGCGATCCATTCTCCCTGGGCTTCCTGCTCGGCAGTCAGCTCAAGAATCGCACCACCATGGACTATGTCTCGCGGGCGGATAACCGCTCCATCCACAGTCAGGCGGCCGTCTTTGATCCAGGCGGAAAGGCGCGAGCGCGAGTGCTCAGCGAATAATTGTGCGGCGACTTGATCGAGGCGTTGGCCGCCCAATTCGGACGGCACCTCTGCGCGAAGTTCAATTTTATCGGACATGCTCAGACTAGGCGTGGCACAGCCTTTGGTTTCGGCTGCGCGCTTGTGGTTAAATACGGCGTCTTTTGCCCCGAGGCTTTCCAAGGGGCGCTCATCATAACAGGACGGCCCCGCCCAAGACAGCGGCCGTCATAGGGACGCAAGCCGCCATGCAAGTGAAACACCTGCTGCTGATCGCCATCCTCGCCATGACTGCTGCTTGCTCGTCAACAAAGGAAGTCGTCGACGAAAACCTGAGCGAGGTCGAGCTGTACCAACAAGCTCAGACCGACCTGAACAACCACAGCTACACCAGCGCCACGGCAAAGCTGAAGGCACTGGAGTCGCGGTATCCGTTCGGGCGCTACGCCGACCAGGCCCAGCTCGAGCTGATCTACGCCAACTACAAGAACGCCGAGCCGGAAGCTGCCAAGTCCGCCGCCGAGCGTTTTATCCGCCTGCACCCTCAGCACCCGAACGTCGACTACGCCTACTACCTCAAGGGCCTGACCTCGTTTGACCAGGACGTTGGCCTGCTGGCGCGCTTCCTGCCGCTGGACATGACCAAGCGTGACCCGGGCGCTGCCCGCGACTCCTATAACGAGTTCGCCCAGCTGACCAGCCGCTACCCCAACAGCCGCTACGCGCCGGACGCCAAGCAGCGCATGATCTATCTGCGCAACCTGCTGGCTTCGTATGAGATCCACGTAGCCGACTACTACCTGACCCGTCAGGCCTATGTCGCTGCCGCCAACCGTGGCCGCTATGTGGTGGAAAACTTCCAGGAAACCCCATCGGTGGGTGACGGCCTGGCCGTGATGACCGAGGCTTACCAGCGCCTGCACCTGGACGCCCTGGCGGCCACCAGCCTGGAAACCCTGAAGCTCAACTATCCGGACCACCCAAGCCTTAAGGATGGCCAGTTCGTGCCACAGGTTGCCGAAGCGGACAACCGTTCGTGGCTGAGCAAGTACACCCTGGGCCTGATCGAGTCCCGTCCACCGCTGCCGCCGGGCGAAACCCGCGCCAACCAGGACATCATCAAGCAATACCAGGACGCCAAGGATTCGATTCCATCGGACCTCAAGCCTCGTGACGAAAACGGCGACGTGATCGAAGAGCAAGGGCCTCAAGCCCTGGGCAACAACGAAGACCGCTCGTGGTTCAGCTACATGACTTTCGGTGTCTTTGACTGATTGTTGACCGCGATGCAAAAAGGGAGCTCTTGGGCTCCCTTTTTTATTGCGCAAAATTGCGCTGTGCGCCTGTCACGTCCTTGGCTAAACTGCCGCATTCCTTGTCGAGAAGCTGCCCACCATGGTTCGTCTACTGTTCTGGATCGCCGTTATTGCTGCCGCGGTATGGTTTTGGCGCAAATTCAAAAGCCCGGCCGCCAAACAGCAGCGGCCCAGCGAGCAAGGCCCGATCCAAATGGTTCGTTGCGCCCACTGCGGCCTTCACCTGCCACAGGATCGCGCCTTGAGCCAGCGCCAGGAATGGTATTGCACCCAGGCGCATCTGGAGCAAGGGCCGAAATCTATCCAACGTTGATCCGGCCTGCTGGCGCGTACGGCGCCGGATCAATGATCGGCTTACGCTCCAGCAACAAATCGGCAAACAATTGGCAGGACGCCGGCGCCAGCACCAGGCCGTTGCGATAATGCCCGCAGTTGAGCCATAGCCCATCAAACCCTGGCACCTTGCCAATATAGGGAATGCCTTCCGGCGACCCGGGCCGCAAGCCGGCCCAATGCCCCACCACCTCGGCATCGGCCAGGGCAGGAATCAGCTCTACAGCAGAGGCTTTCAGGCTTTCCAGTGCGGAATCGGTGGGCGTCTTGTCGAACCCCTCATGCTCCAGCGTACTGCCGATCAGGATGTGACCGTCTCGCCGGGGAATCGCATAACGCCCCTTGGCCAGGACCATGCACGACAGGAAGTCCGACGCGCATTTGTACAAGATCATCTGCCCCTTGACCGGCTCCACGGGCAATACCAGCCCAAGGCTACCCAGTAACTCACCGCTCCAGGCTCCGGCAGCAAGCACGACCTGATCGCCACGGATCGGCCCGAGCGCCGTAGTCACCCCGACAACCTTACCGCCCTCCTGAATAAACCCTTGAACCGCGCATTGCTCGTGAATCGTCACTCCCGGCAGGGCCAACAAGGCCGCCTTGAGGGATTTGACCAACCGCGGATTACGCACATTGGCCACATCCGCCATATAGATCGCCTGGGAAAAACCGGCACCCAGCACCGGTACCGCGTCATGGGCAGCGGAAACATCCACCTTGCTCAGCGGGCGCCCTTCGCGGGCTGCCCAGGCAAGCGCCTCGGCCTCATCCTCCAGGTCCAGCCAATACAGGCCAGTGGTGTGGACTTCCGGGTCAACGCCGGTAGCCGCGAACAGACGCGCTGCCAATTGCGGGTAAAAATCCTGGGACCAGTGCGCCAGGGCCGTCACCGCCGGGCTATAGCGCCATGGGTACAGCGGGGAAACAATACCGCCGCCAGCCCAGGAAGACTCCTGCCCGACCGCGGAGCGATCCAGCAGCACAACCACCTGCCCCTGGGACGCCAGGTTGAACGCCGTCAACAAGCCGATTACCCCACCACCCACAACCACTACTTGCTGTTGCTTAGCCATTGTTCGATCCAGCCGATAAAAAGAAAAAGGCACGCCCGGCGCCCAATCGTCCAGCTTCCTCATCATTGCCCCCAGCACGCCTTGTGCGTCATATCAGGCGCGGCGCCCGGATTGCTTCGCGCACCGGCACTGGTGAGGCTGAAGGCTGCACAGGGATCGCCCGCCATCACCGAGTCAACTGCGGGCGTGGCAAGCAGAACGAAATCCTGAGGGTTCAATGCAGGAGTGATTCTATAGCGATCGTTGCCGGCGATGACGCCAGTTGCATCAATAAAAGTGCCATTCCTCGAGTAATAACGCTCAAGGTACTGAGCTTGCTCGGTCAGCAACCCGGCAATTTCGGCGCGATAGACCTTTTTCATATGGCTCGTATAGCCGGGATAGGCGACGCTAACCAGAAGGCCGATGATCGCCACGGCGACCAATAATTCGATCAGGGTGAAACCAGTGCAATCCTTGCTCATCGTGCTGCTCACCTATTGAAGTTGTCGCCACATGATTCGTCGAAAACGCTCACCGGCGCCGCTGCCCACGCGCGCATACACCGTCTCCAGGACGGAACGCGAATGACCGCTGATTCCCACCGACGTCACTCGATAAAGGGTGGCTTGGGTCTCTGCCGGGAGATGAGCCAAGCCCATCCCCTGCCCCAGGTTTTGAATACCGTAAACGCCATCTTTCATCCCCACCCACGTGACAGCCGACACGGGGTTCGTCCCTGGTCCCACTACCGAAACCGACTCGGGAGGGGGTGCACACGCAACAGTTGAGTGGCAAGGACGCAGGGCAAAACCAGGCGCCTGCACCACGGACTCTCCAAGCCTGAGGCCGCTTTCGGCCAGCTGAAACGACTGATTGCGCTGTCGAACGCTGCCGGTCATTTTTTCTTGCGAGATGGCCCCCTGCATCGAAGACACCCCGAGGAGCGCCAACAACAGCAGGAACACCAGGCTGATCAGCAAAACCATGCCTGCCTGCCTCGAACGAGAGCGGTTATAACCCATGGGCGAGCTACTCCAGACGATTACGTAGCGCAGCTACAACGCTGTAGGTCTGGTCTTTCACGAGCCCATTTGGGTCTTGAAGCGTCAGCAGAACCCGCACACTGCGTATAAGCGACTCGTCACCGGGGCTAGGGTCGTATCGGCTGACAACCGTTGACCCCGCCTTCCCGGCCACCCCGAAACTGATATCGAAAGCCCCCACGTTATCCACCAGTACCGCCTTGCTCGGGGCTGCCAGTGTGCTGAGCTTCAATTGCCCGCCTTCGAAGGTGTAAGTCAGCTTGCGCAGTGGAAAGCGGATCTGCCCGGGTGCCGCTGCCGGCGGGCTTCCTCCATAGGCCTGGGCAGAACCGGTGCAATCGGAAAGCACCGTCCAGTCAGGCTTGCTGCCGCCCTCTCCGACGTCAGCGGTCACCAGTGTCAGGGACCGAGAGTTGCCGGTAGAGCTCCAACCGATGGGGCGGTCGAACCCTGCGGGAGCGTTGCTGATTGATGCGGTGGACAGGCAACCGAACATGCCTGCCTGGCGTATTTCCTGAATCAGTTTGCCCAGGACAAACCGTGCATCATCCTGCAACAACGAAGCCGCGCGCTGGCTGGCATGAGTGGTACGGGAGCTGAGCGCAATCTGGGTCACCCCCATGATCAGCAGCAGGCCGAGAGCCAATGCAAGCAGCAACTCCACCAGGCTGAAACCGCGAGCAGCGCCGGTCATGGCAACCCCCTCGGGTCGACGGCGACCCGGCTGGTCAGGGTGAACGTTTCCCGGGCGCCTTGAGCCTTGGCTCCACGGGAGTCGTCCCAACTGATACTGATGGTCACCTCTCGCTGATTGACCGCAACCGAACCCTTGGCGCTCTCCCCCGCAAATCCTGCGATGTTGGCTTCAAAATCGTGCAGGTCCAGATCACGGACACTCGCGACAGAAGTACTGGGGGGCGCACGCTCGCTCTGCCCCCAAGAGTAATCAGCGCCCGAGTTGGCGCGGATCCGGTCGAGCATGTCGTACGCGATGAAACTGGCCTGGCTGGTCATCCTGGAACTGTCGGTGTATTTCAGCGCATTGAGCTGAATCACCGCAGCCCCCAGCAGGCCGACGGCGAGGATCAGCACAGATACCAGGACCTCGATAAGGGTCATCCCGGCCTGGGTCGGTTGGTGGCGAGGTGTTACGGAGCAAGCGTTCATTACCATCGTCATCCGTGTCGAAGGTCATCAAAGGCAGCGGAAAATCTGCGGTGCGAGGCAAGACTAGCGCCGGTCTCGTCTGAGCGCTGCACCCCGGAACAATGGGAAATACTTTGGACAGGATGGCCATCATTCAACGCCCCAGCCTGGGCGCTATAACTATGTCTGCCATCCGGCACTGACTGAAAAAAGCACACCGCGTCCACGGAGGGACGGCATATGACACAACGAGGTTTCTCGCTGATTGAGCTAATTCTGGGCCTGTTCCTGAGCGGCATCCTGGCCAATCTGGCAGTGCCGAGCCTCAAGGGGTTGCTTGAGTCGCAACGACGACAGAACGCCGCCGAATCCCTCGCCGGAGGGGTGCGTTACGCCCGTACGGAAGCCATCGCGCGCAATCGCACGGTGGTTATCCATGCGCTGGATGACGACTGGAGCCGGGGATGGAGGGTAACACTGGACCTGAACGGTCGCGGCCATCTGGACGATCAGAACCCGGTGCTGCTGGAGCGCCAGGACAATGGCCAGATACCGATTGTGGGAAATACGCCGGTGAGAACCCAGATACGCTTCAGCGGCCTGGGTGAACCATTGCTCTCCGCAGGGGCTTTCAGCGCCGGCACCGTTCACGTGTGTGCGACGGACCAGCAACTGAGCCTGTATCAAATAGTGCTGGCGGCCAGCGGGCGCATCAGCCTGCGCAGTAACAAAACCGAGCAGGCGCTGTGCCGGGGATACGCTGGCACCTTGGGACTCAGAGCAGCGAACGAACCCGCAGCTCCTTGGGCATGGAGAAAGTGATGTTTTCTTCACGGCCCGCCAGTTCATCAGCGCCCGTGGCGCCCCAGGCCTGCAGTTGCTGAATAACGCCACGCACCAGCACTTCCGGGGCCGAGGCACCCGCCGTGATGCCGATGCGCTCGACGCCATCGAACCAGCCGCGCTGCATGTCTTCGGCACCATCGATCAGGTAAGCCGGGGTGGCCATGCGCTCGGCCAGTTCCCGCAGACGGTTGGAGTTGGAGCTGTTTGGGCTGCCCACCACCAGCACCACGTCGCACTCGTCGGCCAATTGCTTGACCGCATCCTGGCGGTTTTGCGTGGCGTAGCAGATGTCGTCCTTGCGCGGCCCGCCAATCGCGGGGAAGCGCGTACGCAACGCATCGATGACACGGCTGGTGTCATCCATCGACAAGGTGGTCTGGGTAACGAAGGCCAGCTTCTCAGGGTTGTGCACCTGCAACGCGGCGACGTCTTTTTCGTCTTCCACCAGGTAGATCGCGCCGCCATTGCTGGCGTCGTACTGACCCATGGTGCCTTCGACTTCCGGGTGACCGGCGTGGCCTATCAGAATGCATTCACGACCATCACGGCTGTAGCGCGCGACCTCGATATGCACCTTGGTCACCAGCGGGCAGGTAGCATCGAATACCTTCAGGCCACGGCCAGCAGCTTCGGTGCGTACAGCCTGGGAAACACCGTGGGCGCTGAAAATGACGATAACGTCGTCCGGCACCTGGTCCAGCTCTTCAACAAAGATGGCACCGCGACTGCGCAGGTCTTCGACCACGAACTTGTTGTGGACGACTTCATGGCGCACGTAAATCGGCGGACCGAAGACTTCCAGGGCGCGGTTGACGATTTCAATCGCCCGGTCCACGCCGGCGCAGAAGCCACGGGGGTTGGCGAGTTTGATTTGCATGCTGTGCCTCGTGTCTTGCCCTGTAGGAGAGAACTTGTGTGGCGAGGGAGCTTGCTCCCGCTGGGCTGCGAAGCAGCCCCAACCTGGGCAATCGAGACACATCAGGTGTATCTCGATGAACAGTTTGGAGTGCTACGCACTCCAACGGGAGCATGCTCCCTCGCCACAACAAGCTCGCGCCTACAGTAGGCCGATTTCGTTAGTTACAGCGCTTTAACGTCGATGATTTCGACATCAAAGGTCAAGGTTTTCCCGGCCAACGGGTGGTTGAAATCGATGGTCACTTGCGCGTCATCAAAGGCCTTCACCACACCCGGCAGTTCGGTATTCGCCGCATCGTTGAAGATCACCAGCAAGCCTTCCGACAGCTCCATGTCCTGGAACTGCGAACGCGGGATGATCTGCACGTTTTGCGGGTTGGGCTGGCCAAAGGCGTTTTCCGGCAGGATCTGCAGGTTGCGCTTGTCGCCGGCCTTGAAACCGAACAGTGCCGCTTCGAAACCCGGCAGCAGGTTGCCGTCGCCGACCTTGAAGGTCGCCGGGGCCTTGTCGAAGGTGCTGTCGACCGTGTCGCCATTCTCCAGGCGCAATGCGAAATGCAAAGTGACTTCCGTATTCTGGCCGATGCGTTGCTCAGCCAATACCTGTTCAGTCATGAACGGTCTCTCCGGTTTTCTTACTTTTGAACATATCCAACGCCAGCATGATTGCACCGACGGTGATGGCGCTGTCGGCAAAGTTGAACGCCGGGAAGTACCAGCGGTTCTGCCAATGCACCAGAATAAAGTCGATCACATGGCCCAGCGCAATACGGTCGTACAAGTTGCCCAATGCGCCACCCAGCACCAGCGCCAAAGCGACGGCCAGCCAAGTGTCGTTGCGCCCCAGGCGCTTGAGCCAGACCACCAGCACGGCACTGACCACTACGGCGATCAGGGCAAACAGCCAGCGCTGCCATCCGGAGCTGTCAGCCAGGAAGCTGAACGCAGCGCCGGTGTTGTAGGCCAGGGTCCAGCTGAAGTAGTCAGGAATCACCACGATCTGCTGGTACATCTCCAGGGCGCCTTCGAAGTGAGCCTTGCTGAGCTGGTCAATGACCAGCACCAGCACGCTCAACACGAGCAAGCCCAGGCGTCCAAAACGACTGGCTTCAGGCATAGTGACGAACCTCGCCAGCGCCAGAGATGTTGTCGACGCAACGACCGCAGATTTCCGGATGCTCAGGGTTCACGCCGACATCTTCACGGCAGTGCCAGCAACGGGCGCACTTGGCGAAGGACGACTTGACCACTTTAAGCTTGAGGCCCGGGACTTCAGTCGCCACGGCGTCCGCCGGAGCCTGAGTAAACGGTGCCAAGCTGGCGGTAGACGTGATCAAGACGAAGCGCAGTTCGTTGCTCAGCTTGGCCAGGTCGGCGGTCAGGCCTTCCTCGGCAAACAGCGTGACTTCGGCCTGCAGGTTGCCGCCTACGGCCTTCGCCGCGCGCTGCACTTCCAGCTCCTTGTTCACGGCAACCTTGACGGCCATCACGCCTTCCCAGTACTCGCGGCCCAGTTCGAAGTCAGCCGGCAATTCGGTCAGGCCTTCGTACCAGGTGTTGAGCATCACGGACTCGTTACGCTCGCCCGGCAGGTATTCCCACAGCTCATCGGCGGTGAACGCCAGGATCGGCGCGATCCAGCGCACCAGCGCCTCAGAGATGTGGTACAGCGCGGTTTGCGCCGAACGGCGTGCCTTGCTGTTGGCGCCAGTGGTGTACTGGCGGTCCTTGATGATGTCGAGGTAGAAACCACCCAGCTCCTGCACGCAGAAATTGTGGATCTTTGAGTAGACGTTCCAGAAGCGGTATTCGCCGTAGTGCTCTTGCAGCTCGCGCTGCAGCAACAGGGTACGGTCCACGGCCCAACGGTCCAGGGCGAGCATTTCCTCGGCCGGCAGGATGTCGGTGGCCGGATTGAAACCGGTCAGGTTCGAGAGCATGAAACGTGCGGTATTACGGATCCGGCGGTAGGCATCGGCGCTGCGCTGCAGGATCTGCTCGGACACGGCCATCTCGCCCGAATAATCGGTAGAGGCAACCCACAGGCGCATGATGTCGGCGCCGAGGGTGTCGTTGACCTTTTGCGGCGCGATCACGTTGCCCAAGGACTTGGACATCTTGCGACCGTTCTCGTCGACGGTGAAACCGTGGGTCAGCAGCTCGCGGTACGGGGCGTGATCGTCGATCGCGCAGCCGGTCAGCAACGAGGAGTGGAACCAGCCACGGTGTTGGTCGGAACCTTCCAGGTACAGATCGGCACGCGGGCCGGTCTCGTGACCCATCGGGTGTGAACCACGCAATACGTGCCAGTGGGTGGTACCGGAGTCGAACCACACGTCGAGGGTGTCGCTGATCTTGTCGTACAGCGGCGCTTCGTCGCCCAGCAGCTCGGCGGCGTCCAGCTTGAACCAGGCTTCGATGCCTTCTTGTTCAACACGCTGGGCCACCACTTCCATCAGCTCGACAGTACGTGGATGCAGCTCGCCGCTTTCCTTGTTCAGGAAGAACGGGATCGGCACGCCCCAGTTACGCTGGCGGGAGATGCACCAGTCCGGACGGTTGGCGATCATCGAGTGCAGGCGCGCCTGACCCCAGGCCGGAACGAACTTGGTGTCTTCGATCGCCTTGATCGCACGCTTGCGCAGGGTTTCGCCGCTGGTCGGCTCTTTGTCCATACCGATAAACCACTGCGCGGTGGCGCGGTAGATCAGCGGGGTTTTGTGACGCCAGCAGTGCATGTAGCTGTGGGTGATGGTTTCGGTGTGCAGCAGCGCACCGACTTCAGCCAGCTTGTCGACGATCGCCGGGTTGGCCTTGAAGATGAACTGGCCACCGAAGAATTCCAGGGACGGCGAGTAGACGCCGTTGCTTTGCACTGGATTGATGATGTCGTCGTTGACCAGGCCGTACTGCTTGCAGATCACGAAGTCGTCTACGCCATAGGCAGGCGAGCAGTGAACCACGCCGGTGCCAGCGCCCAGTTCAACGTACTCGGCCAGGTAGATTGGCGACAGACGGTCGTAGAACGGGTGACGGAAGTTGATCAGTTCCAGCGCGGAGCCGGTGGTGGTCGCGATCACCGAGCCTTGCAGGTTGTAGCGGGCAAGGCACGACTCGACCAGCTCTTCAGCCAGCACCAGCAGCTTGTCACCGACGTCCACCAGGGCGTAGGTGAATTCCGGGTGCACGTTCAGCGCCTGGTTGGCCGGGATGGTCCACGGGGTGGTGGTCCAGATCACGATGGAGGCTGGCTTGGCCAGGCTCGCCAGGCCGAAGGCTTCAGCCAGTTTGGCTTCGTCGGCGATCGGGAAGGCGACGTCGATGGTCGAGGACTTTTTGTCTTCGTACTCGACTTCTGCTTCAGCCAGGGCCGAGCCGCAATCGAAGCACCAGTTCACGGGCTTGAGGCCCTTGAACACGAAACCGCCCTTGACGATCTCGGCCAAGGCGCGGATTTCACCGGCCTCGTTCTTGAAGTCCATGGTCTTGTACGGGTTGGCCCAGTCGCCCAATACACCCAGGCGGATGAATTCGGACTTCTGCCCTTCGATCTGCTCGGTGGCGTAGGCACGGCACAGTTCGCGGGTTTTGTCCGCGCCCAGGTTCTTGCCGTAGGTCACTTCGACTTTGTGTTCGATCGGCAGGCCGTGGCAGTCCCAGCCCGGGACATAAGGCGCGTCGAAGCCCGAAAGGGTTTTCGAGCGAACGATCATGTCCTTGAGAATCTTGTTCAGCGCATGACCGATATGAATCGTACCGTTGGCATAAGGAGGGCCGTCGTGCAGGACGAATTTCGGACGATCCTTGCCAATCTCGCGCAACTTTCCGTACAGGCCAATACTGTCCCAGCGCTGCAGGATCTGCGGTTCGCGCTGTGGCAGGCCGGCCTTCATTGGGAAGGCGGTGTCCGGAAGGTTTAGCGTGGCTTTATAGTCGGTCATTTAAGGCTCTTCATTAGCGATGGGCGCTAGGTGCGGCTAGTGCACGGGCGGCGGCGACATCCGCATTGATCGCCGTTTTCAACGCCTCCAGGGAGGCGAAACGCTGCTCTTCACGCAGCTTTTGGTGGAAAGCCACCGTCAAACGCCGGTCATACAAATCACCGGCAAAATCCAAAAGGTGAACTTCCAGGTGGGCTTTGCCATCACCTGCAACCGTGGGCCTGACGCCTATGTTGGCGACTCCGGGCCACGATTGGCCGTCGATGTCGACACTCACCAGGTAAACCCCGGTCAGTGGCACACGACGGCGCTTGAGCTGCACGTTGGCGGTTGGCGTGCCCAGTTGGCGCGCCAGCTTCTGGCCGTGCAGGACCCGCCCGGCAATCCGGAACGGGCGACCGAGCAAACGCTCGGCCAAGGCGAAGTCGGCAGCGGCCAGGGCGTTACGCACCTGGGTACTGCTCACGCGCAGGCCGTCCAGTTCGACGGTTTGCGCGGCTTCGACGGTAAAACCCTGGGTAACGCCGGCCTGTTGCAGGAAATCGAAATCCCCTACCCGGTCGCAACCGAAACGGAAGTCGTCGCCGACCTCCAGGTGCTGCACGCCCAGGCCATCCACCAGGATACGGTCGACGAACTCGGCGGCGCTGAGGCTGCGCAAGCGCTGGTTGAAAGCCAGGCAGAGGACACGGTCCACGCCTTCTTCAGCCAGCAATTGCAGCTTGTCCCGAAGTCGGGCCAGACGCGCCGGCGCCGTCTCCGGGGTAAAGAATTCACGGGGCTGTGGTTCAAAAATCACCACGCAGCTGGGCACGCCCAACTCAACCGCACGCTCACGCAGGCGGGCCAGGATAGCCTGGTGGCCACGGTGAACACCGTCAAAGTTGCCAATAGTGGCGACGCAGCCCCGATGCTGGGGGCGCAGGTTGTGGAGACCTCGAACCAGCTGCATAACGCGCTTCTTGCTCATAAAGTGGTCGATTATAACCACACCCGGCCCCGGACGACAGGCAACAGCGCAGGCCATTTGCGCGAATCGATAAAACAACCGCCTTATCGACGAAAAGTCTCTAGCTCAGCGACTTGCGATTGAAATCCCGTAAACGGAAGCCCATCAGCAGCAACATGCCGAAGTACACCACCACCCCAGCGACCACCAATGCACCGAGGCGCATGAAGCGCTCCAGCATATGGCCTTGATCCCAGGCAGGCATGAAGTGCATCAGCCCCAATAGCACTGCGGCCATCGTGCCCACCGCCACCACCAACTTGAGCCCAAACGTACCCCAGCCTGCCTGAGGCTGGAACATTTTCTGTTTGCGTAGCTGATAAAACAGCAGCCCGGCATTAATGCAGGCACCCACACTGATTGCCAGCGCCAGCCCCGCATGCTTCAGCGGACCGATAAACGCTAGGTTGAGCAGTTGTGTAACCACCAGGGTGAAGATCGCGATCTTTACCGGCGTACGAATGTTTTGTTGAGCATAAAAGCCGGGGGCCAGCACCTTGATCACGATAATGCCCAGCAGGCCGACGGAATAGGCGATCAGCGCACGCTGCGTCATCGAGGCGTCAAACGCGGTGAACTGGCCGTACTGGAACAGCGCAACCGTCAGCGGCTCAGCGAGCAACCCCAAGGCCACGGCGCACGGCAGCACCAGCACGAAGCACAGGCGCAGGCCCCAGTCGAGAATCCGCGAGTACTCGTGGCGGTCTTTGCTGGCATAGGTGCGGGACAGCGTTGGCAGCAGGATGGTGCCGAGCGCCACGCCCAGTACGCCGGACGGCAGCTCCATCAGGCGATCGGCGTAGTACATCCACGATACGGAGCCCGAGACCAGCAACGAGGCAAAGGCGGTATTGATGATCAGCGAGATCTGGCTGACGGAAACCCCCAGGATTGCCGGCAGCATGTTGCGCATCACCCGCCAGACCCCGGTGTCTTTAAGGTTCAGGCGCGGCAGCACGAGCATGCCGATCTTCTTCAGTTGCGGCAGCTGGTACAGCAGTTGCGCCAGGCCACCGACCAGGACCGCCCAACCCAGGGCCATCACGGGCGGATCGAAATACGGCGTCAGGAACAGCGCGAAAATAATCATGCTGACGTTAAGCAGGGTCGGCACGAAGGCCGGCACCGAAAAACGGTTCCAGGTATTGAGGATCGCCCCGGCCAGGGACGACAGGGAAATCAGCAATATATAAGGAAAGGTCACCCTCAACAGGTCAGTGGTCAGGGCGAATTTTTCCGGTGTATTGGCAAAACCGGGGGCCGTGGCCCAGATCACCCAGGGCGCGGCAAGCATCCCGGCGATGGTCACCAACGTCAGCACCAACGTCAGCAAACCCGAAACATAGGCAATAAAGGTGCGGGTTGCCTCCTCCCCTTGCTGCGCCTTGTATTCCGCCAGAATCGGCACGAAGGCCTGGGAAAAAGCCCCCTCGGCGAAGATCCGCCGCAGCAGATTGGGCAGTTTAAAGGCAATAAAGAAGGCATCCGTGGCCATGCTGGCGCCAAAAATGCGTGCCAGCAGCGTGTCACGCACAAACCCCAGGACCCGGGAAATCATGGTGATAGAGCTGACAGCGGCCAACGATTTGAGCAGATTCATTGAAAGAGTTTTTGCCTATAGATAAAGAGCAGGCGAACAAACGGCCCACATATGCGATACTCCGCGCCTGCAACAAGCACAGAGCCAAAGCTCGCGAGTTTACAGGTCAAGCGCCGGAAATAAATCACCCGCCTCTTAAGATCGACCACTCAGCAGTTCGCATCACACGCCCTTGACAAGACTTCAACTCATCGGCATGATTCGCGGCCTATTTTGTTTGCTATTTCCTAAAAAGTCTTTCGAGGAGCTCGACGGTGGCCAACACACCTTCCGCCAAAAAACGTGCAAAACAGGCTGAGAAGCGTCGCAGCCACAACGCCAGCCTGCGTTCCATGGTTCGTACCTACATCAAGAATGTAGTTAAAGCCATTGACGCAAAAGACGCTGAAAAAGCTCAAGCTGCTTACGTTCTGGCTGTGCCAGTTATCGACCGTATGGCCGATAAAGGCATCATCCACAAGAACAAAGCTGCTCGCCATAAAGGTCGTCTGAATGGCCACATCAAGGCTCTGAACCTTGCTGCTGCAGCCTAAGCGATAAGCTTGTTAAAAAACCGACCCCAGGGTCGGTTTTTTATTGCCTGCAATTTGAGCAAGCCAAAAAAAGAGCCGGCATGCCGGCTCTACTTCAGACTTACTGCGCAGTAGGCCACGGCAAGATCGGAATCGCCGTCACCGCGTTCTGCGGACTGCCTTCGATCAAGCGGTCGCTGTACACCAGATACACCAGGGTATTGCGCTTCTTGTCGAGGAAACGCACCACCTGCATGGTCTTGAACACCAGAGACGTGCGCTCCTTGAACACCTCATCCCCGTCCTTCAGCTCACCCTTGAAGTGAATCGCGCCCACCTGACGACAAGCAATCGACGCCTCAGCGCGATCCTCAGCCAACCCCAGACCACCTTTCACCCCACCCGTCTTGGCACGGGACAGGTAGCACGTCACGCCATCCACCTTTGGGTCATCAAAAGCTTCGACCACAATCCGGTCATTGGGGCCGACAAACTTGAACACCGTCGACACCTGGCCAATCTCTTCGGCCGATGCCAGCAACGGCATCGCTAGCAGTAAACCGAGCAACCCCTTCATCACACGCATCGAGAATTCCTTTTTACTTAAACCAGAATCAGGTTATCCCGGTGAACCAGCTCCGGCTCAGCCATGTAACCCAACAGACCGACAATCGCATCAGACGATTGCCCGATGATTTTCTGCGCCTCAAGGGCACTGTAGTTGGCCAGGCCACGGGCAATCTCGCGACCGTCCGGCGCCACGCACACCACCATCTCGCCACGGCGGAAGCTGCCCTGGACCAGTTTTACACCCACCGGCAGCAGGCTTTTGTTGCCTTGGGACAACGCTGAAACCGCACCAGCATCCAACACCAGGGTACCGCGCGTCTGAAGATGCCCTGCCAGCCACTGCTTGCGCGCCGCCAGCATGCCACGCTCAGGCGACAGCAGCGTACCGATGCGCTCGCCCGCCTTGAGGCGATCCAGCACCCGCTCAATCCGACCGCCAACGATGATGGTATGCGCGCCGGAACGCGCTGCCAGCCGTGCCGCACGCAGCTTGGTCTGCATACCACCACGCCCCAGGGCACCACCGACACTGCCAGCCACCGCATCCAGCGCCGGATCATCGGCACGCGCCTCGTAAATCAGCTGCGCCTCAGGGTTATTGCGCGGATCAGCGTCGAACATGCCGTCGCGATCCGTGAGAATCACCAGCAAATCGGCTTCAACCAGGTTAGCCACCAGGGCCGCCAGGGTGTCGTTGTCGCCAAAGCGAATCTCGTCAGTCACCACGGTGTCATTCTCGTTGATCACCGGGATCACTTTGAGTTCAACCAAGGCGCGCAGCGTACTACGAGCATTCAGGTAGCGCTTGCGGTCGGACAAGTCGTCATGGGTCAGCAGAATCTGCGCCGTATGGCGACCGTGCTCGGCAAAGCTGGACTCCCAGGCCTGCACCAGGCCCATCTGACCAATGGCGGCAGCGGCTTGCAACTCGTGCATCGCGCTGGGTCGCGCGGTCCAGCCAAGGCGGCTCATACCGGCGGCAACCGCCCCGGATGACACCAGCACCAACTCGACGCCAGCCTCATGCAAGGCCACCATCTGGTCCACCCAGACGCTCATGGCCGCACGATCCAGCCCCTTGCCATCCGCCGTCAGCAGCGCGCTACCGATCTTAACGACCCAACGCTGCGCACCTGTCACCTTGCTCCGCATCATCTTCAACCTTAGATAGAGGGCCGCGCGACCCAGCGCCGCCCATAACGTTATTCGTGACTACCGATTTCCAGATACCAAAACGCCGCTCGATTGAGCGGCGCTTAAGTTTACTGCAACGAATCAGTCGCGCACGTAAATGATTTCCGGACCATCTTCATCATCCGCGTCTTCTTCGTCCCAATCGTCATCACCGATGTCATGGACCGACTTGACGCCACTGCGACGCAGAGCACGCTGGTCATCCAGCGCCTGCAACTGGGCACGAGCTTCGTCTTCGATGCGCTGATCCAGCTCGGCCAGCTCCGCCTTGTAGACAGGGTCGGCAGCCAGGCGGTCGGCACGGTCTTCGAGGTAACGCATGATGTCGCGAGTCAGGCGCTCAGTGCCTTCTTTGGCAATGGCCGAGATCACGTAGACTGGACCCGTCCATTCCAGGCGATCGACGATCTCCTTGACGCGCTCTTCGTGCTCTTCCTCGAGGATCTGGTCGCACTTATTCAGCACCAACCAACGATCACGCTCTGCCAGAGACGGGCTGAACTTGGTCAGCTCGCTGACAATCACTTCAGCGGCGTCCGGCGCACTGGTGTCATCCAACGGCGCCATGTCGACGAGGTGCAGCAGCAAACGGGTACGGGACAAGTGCTTGAGGAAACGAATCCCCAGGCCCGCGCCGTCGGAAGCACCTTCGATCAGGCCCGGAATGTCAGCAACCACGAAGCTCTTCCAGCGGTCGACACTGACCACACCCAGGTTTGGCACCAAGGTGGTGAACGGGTAATCGGCGACTTTCGGCTTGGCAGCAGACACCGAGCGAATGAACGTACTTTTGCCGGCGTTCGGCAAGCCCAGCAGGCCCACATCAGCCAGCACCTTCATTTCCAGCTTGAGGTCACGCTGTTCGCCAGGCTTGCCCGGCGTAGTCTGGCGTGGTGCACGGTTGGTACTGGATTTGAAACGTGTGTTGCCCAGACCGTGCCAGCCGCCATGAGCCACCAGCAGGCGCTGACCGGCTTTGGTCAGGTCACCGATGACTTCCTGGGTAGCGGAGTCGATCACGGTGGTGCCAACCGGAACCCGCAGCACCAGTTCTTCGCCTTTTTTACCGGTGCAGTCGGTGCTGCCGCCGTTGGAGCCACGCTCAGCATCAAAGTGCCGGGTGTAACGGTAGTCCACCAAGGTGTTGAGGTTTTCGTCGGCGATCATGTAGACCGAGCCGCCATCGCCACCATCACCACCGTTAGGACCACCGTTTTCGATGAATTTTTCCCGACGGAAACTCATGCAACCGTTACCGCCGTCGCCAGCTTTTACTCGGATCGAAACTTCATCAACAAACTTCATAACAAAACGCCTCTCGCCACACGGACGAGCTTAAGAAACCAAGACATAAGACTCTTGCAAAAATGAGCGCAGCGACCTCAAGCAACGACCGCAAATCCACTGCTTTCGCCCATCACAAACAGCTTTGCAAGAGACTCACCCCACAAACGAAAAAGCCCCGTCGCGAGACAGGGCTTTTCCAGCAACTACGTAATTATGCCGCGACGACTTCAGTCTTCGGGACAATGCTCACGTAACGGCGGTTGAAAGCGCCTTTTACTTCAAACTTGATCACGCCGTCGATTTTAGCGAACAGAGTGTGATCTTTACCCATGCCAACACCGTAACCGGCGTGGAATTGGGTGCCGCGCTGACGCACGATGATGTTGCCCGGAATGATAACCTGGCCGCCATACATCTTCACGCCAAGGCGTTTGGCTTCTGAGTCGCGACCGTTACGGGTACTACCACCAGCTTTTTTGTGTGCCATGAGTCAATTCTCCTAGTGAGGAATTAGGCTGAAATTAAGCCTGAATACCGGTGATTTTGATCTCGGTGTACCACTGGCGGTGGCCCATACGCTTCATGTGGTGCTTACGACGACGGAACTTGATGATGCGGACTTTATCGTGACGACCTTGGGAGATCACTTCAGCCACAACGGTAGCGCCTGCAACAACTGGAGCGCCGATGTTCACGTCATCGCCATTGGCGACCAACAGAACGCGATCAAAAGTGACGGATTCGCCAGTAGCGATTTCCAGCTTCTCGATCTTCAGGTATTCACCTGGGGCGACCTTGTATTGCTTGCCACCAGTAACAATTACTGCGTACGACATGGTATTTCTCCGATAATCCTGCTCACCCAGCGCTTTATAAGAAGAGGTATTGGCTGGCATGGCTGCATGGGATGGACGTCCCGAATGCAATTGCGTAAGGCAGGTGCTGCCCAGGAAGTTCAGGGTGCGCGATTGTACGCAAGCTATGGAGGTGTTGCAAGTGGCCGTCTATCGCGCCTTGACACTAGGGGACGCGGGTCCTAGCATGCCGCGCAACCCTTCTGGAGCGACTGTCGCTGATGCAACCCCAAGCTTTCTACCGCGCGGTGGCGGACGATTTTAGCGCCGTCGACGGCATCATCAAGAAGCAGCTGACTTCTAAAGTGCCGCTGGTCTCCAAAATTGGCGACTACATTACGTCGGCCGGCGGTAAACGCCTGCGTCCTTTATTAGTGTTGCTGTGTGGCAAGGCCCTGGGCCGTGAAGGCGACGATCTGCGCCTGCTGGCCGCGACCATCGAGTTCCTGCACACCGCCACCCTGCTGCATGACGACGTGGTCGACATGTCCGGCATGCGCCGTGGTCGCGAGACGGCCAACGCGATGTGGGGCAACGCGCCGAGCGTACTCGTGGGCGACTTCCTGTACTCGCGCTCGTTCGAAATGATGGTCGAGCTGGGCTCGATGCCGGTGATGAAGATTCTTTCACAGGCCACGCGCATCATCGCCGAAGGCGAAGTGTTGCAACTGTCGAAGGTTCGCGACGCCAGCACCACCGAAGAGACCTACATGGAAGTGATTCGCGGCAAAACCGCGATGCTCTTCGAAGCCTCGACCCACAGCGCCGCGGCCCTGTGCGAAGCGACGCCCGAGCAGAGCGAAGCCCTGCGCACCTTCGGCGATCACTTGGGCGTGGCCTTCCAACTGGTAGACGACCTGCTGGATTACCGCGGCGACGCCGAAACCCTGGGCAAGAACGTCGGTGACGACCTGGCCGAGGGCAAGCCGACCTTGCCGCTGATCTACACCATGCGCGAAGGTACGCCGGAACAGGCCGCCCTGGTGCGC
This sequence comes from Pseudomonas sp. Xaverov 83, assembly GCF_019352905.1. Lineage (NCBI taxonomy): Bacteria > Pseudomonadati > Pseudomonadota > Gammaproteobacteria > Pseudomonadales > Pseudomonadaceae > Pseudomonas > Pseudomonas sp. Xaverov 83. The sequence continues at coordinate 89,187 of NZ_JAAAFU010000002.1, forward strand.
AAGGCGATCCAGAAAGGCGGGATCGAAGACCTGGAAAGCATCCGCGAAGCCGTGGAAGCTTCGGGCTCCCTCGAATACACCGCGCAACTGGCCCGTGACTACGTCGCTCGTGCCATCCAATGCCTGGAAGCCCTTCCAGCCAGCGAATACCGGGACGCCCTGGTTGAGCTGAGTGAGTTCGCGGTCGCCCGTACTCACTGATTTGGCCGCCCTGCAGGAGCCTTCCCGGCTCCTGCAACGACCCGCACCGCCCTTCCCACGCTAAAACCCTATATAATGTGCGCTTTTTAGCCATCCTGAAACCAAAGGAGCTTTAGTGAGCACGTTGCCACCCTGCCCGAAATGCAATTCCGAATACACCTACGAAGACGGCGCCCAGCTGATTTGCCCGGAATGCGCCCATGAGTGGACCGTCGGTGGCGAAGCCGAGGCTGCCAGCGATGAATCCGTAAAGAAAGACTCTGTGGGCAATGTCCTGCAGGACGGCGACACCATCACCGTGATCAAGGACCTCAAGGTCAAAGGCACATCACTGGTGGTCAAGGTCGGCACCAAGGTCAAGAACATCCGCCTGTGCGATGGCGACCATGATATCGACTGCAAGATCGACGGTATCGGCCCGATGAAACTCAAGTCCGAGTTCGTCCGCAAGGTCTGAACCTGCTGCCTCCATCTCGTGCCCTGCACGGGATGGCGCTTCACCCTCCCCCGCGTCACTTCCGCGCTAGCGGCAAAAGGCCAGGCCTTTTGATCAAAAACAATATCCACACAGAAAAGTCCGGAAATCGCCAATAGGGACTTGCTATTCTACGAATAAGAATTATTCTCATTGAAACCCATCAAGGAGATGCTTCCCATGACTTATTTGATCGATGCCTGGCTGGACCGTCCACACCCTTACCTGCGAATCCTCCATCGGGAAACCGGTGAAGTCTGCGCGGTGCTGGAAGAAGAAGCGTTGAGCGAACTGCAGGATCAGGGCGACCTGGACGTCAATGGCCTGAGTTCCAGTGAACCTGGTGTGCTGAAGGAAGTGGTGAGAAATCTGTTTCTGTTCTGCTATGCCCGGGCGTTGCGCCCTGTGACGGATCTGAATGGCAAGTTTCATCCATGAGCAACCGCGCAAAACACTGCAGGAGCGAGCAGGCTCGCTCCTGCAGGTAAGGTCTTACAGAACGTCGAGCAGTTCGACGTCGAACACCAGAACGCTGTGCGGCGGGATGCTGCCAACGCCTTGAGCGCCGTAAGCCAGTTCGCTCGGCACGTACAGGCGCCATTTGCTGCCGGCATTCATCAGTTGCAGGGCTTCGGTCCAGCCGGCGATCACGCCGCCAACCGGAAACTCTGCAGGCTGGCCGCGCTCGTAGGAGCTGTCGAACACAGTGCCGTCGATCAGGGTGCCGTGGTAGTGAGTGCGTACCTGATCTTCGCGGGTCGGCTTGGCGCCGTCACCGGCAGTCAGCACTTCAAATTGCAGGCCGGAAGCCAGGGTGGTGATGCCGTCACGCTTGGCGTTTTCAGCCAGGAAAGCCAGGCCTTCGCCAGCAGCCGCTTCAGCCTTCGCAGCAGCTTCGGCTTGCATGATTTCGCGGATGACCTTGAAGCTGGCGGCCATTTGCTCTTGGTCCACACGGCTAGGCTTGCCGGCGAAAGCGTCGGTCAGGCCAGCCAGGATCGCGTCCAGGCTGACGCCCGGTGGCGGGTTGTCGCGCAGCTGGTCGCCCAACTGACGGCCAATGCCGTAGCTCACGCGGGTTTCGTCGGTGGACAGATTAACTTCGGACATGGAAAGGCTCCGCTGTAGGACGACACAGGTGTCGTCCAAACTAAAAGGGCGAGCAGACTAGCACACAAGCCACACCCTTGATGAGCCCTGCACCCGGGCAACGGGGAGCGTCGGGCGGCAATTAATGCTTGGTAACTTTATCCAGGTAACCCATGGCAAACGCCGACACCACAAACGTCATGTGGATGATCACGTACCATTTCAAATGCTCGGGATCGACGTTCTTGGCATCCATGAACACCCGCAGCAAATGGATCGACGAAATCGCCACGATGGACGCTGCGACTTTCATCTTCAGCGACGAAGAGTCCATGGTCCCCAGCCAGTTGAGCTTCTCTTTGCTTTCGTCGATGTCCAGCTGGGAGACGAAGTTCTCGTAGCCGCTGATCATCACCATCACCAGCAGGCCGCCCACCAGCGCCATGTCGATCAACGACAGCAGCACCAGGATCACATCCGACTCACTCATGGTGAACACGATGGGAATCACATGGAACACTTCCTGGAAGAACTTCAGCCCCAGTGCCAGCAGCCCCAGGGACAACCCGAAATAGATCGGCGCCAACAGCCAGCGTGAGGCATACATTGCATTTTCGATAAAGCGTTCCATTGAATCTCACACAGCTTGGCTAAAAATGGCGGCGAGTATACCAGCCGCACCCAAACGCCAGAAACCGTCGATAAAACTGATCTGTACGGCATCTGTAAAAGATTTTTTCTGCTAGTGTCGAGCTCATCAACTCGGCTCGATGATGTCGGACAGGAAAACTCAGATAATGGATGTGCGATCCCCTTTGGCCAGCATTGGCCTGTGCGCGGCGTTGCTGGTGGGCGGCGGTTGCTCCCCAAGCGATGAACACAAGCAAGCCAGCCTTGAAGAGAAAACCGCCAAGTTCGAACAGTCCCTGGACGTGATCCAGGACCCCAAGCTCAAGGACGCCGTGTCCGAACTCGGTGGCTCGCTGCTGTTGCTGGAGCGGGCACGCGCCAAGCTCGCCACCAAGCCCATCGAGGCCGAGTACAGCGAAGACGCCCTGGCACTGCTCAAGCATTACCCCACGCCCCAGGCCCTGGTGGACACCTATATCAATGGCCTGTTTGTCCTGCGCAAGGCGTCCCATTCGGACTACCTGACGGACCTGCAGCCGATCTTCCCGTTCAACTTCAACATGCCCGACCAGTTCCCCTTCCCCCACGGCCTGGAATGGCAGTCAGTGACCTTGAGCAACAACAAGGTCATCCCCTTCCAGCCGGAATGGTCGGAAACCGACCCGGGTATCCAACTGAGCCCCACCAGCTCCAACCTGACCAACCCCGATGACCTTACGGTGACCTACCCGTTCATCGAAGGCATTGAGACTGAAAACAAGAGCCAGCCGCAGCCCGTCACACTCAAGGGCAAGGTGGAAGTCATCGCGCCGCGTAAAGTCTTCACCTTCGACCTGTCGAAAAAGGACGTGGGCCGCAAACGCACTGAAGACAACGTCACGGTCACGCTGCTGACCCTCGAAAAGAACTACGCCGAAATCGAACTGACCAACAGCGCCCCGCTGGCACCGGAAGTCGTGGATGAATCGCCCAACCCGCTGCTGGTGCAGGCTCGCGACACCACCGGGAAATTTCTCTCGCGCTCGGGCTCAATCAACGAGAACGCCGCCCAACTGGCGTTTTACGAGAAACAACTGGCCGAAATGCAAAAGCAGAAGGCCTGGTCCGACGCCTTTGAAAAACAGTTGGAAGACGAACAGAAAGCCTTCGAACACAAGCAGAACAGCCACTACACCAAGGTGTACTTCAACGGCCTGATCGACAACGTGCAAGTCAGCGTCCTCGACTTTTCCCAGGCCACGGTGACCCGCAAGGACCTGGACCTGCCCGTACGGCGCTTCGACAGGAACAGCCTGGAGAAGACCGTACAGCCGTTGCCGATGCCCGTCACCGTGTATGACGACCAGGCTTCGGACTGGCTCAAGGACGCCACGCTTTCCGAAGACCTGTTGAAGAAAAGCGTCACCATCAACCAATCGGTGGATGACGCCAGCGCAGCACACATCGAGTTCGATCACCCCTACACCTTCAACGATGACCTGCTGGGCGAAGACCGGGGCGGCGGCGATGCCCCCGTGACCTTCCTCACCGCCAACGACGAAGGCAAGCTCGGCGAGCCGATCGAACTGCCCGCCGAAGCCTACGAGGTCGACCCGGGGCGCGGCACCATCACCTATGACCTGAACCTGTTCCCCGAAAACCCCGGGTTTGCCGTCGGGTCAATGCCACTGTTCCTGGCCACCATCGAAAAAGGTAGCCTCACGGCCGGGCAACTGCCCAAGGGCCTGGAGCTGAAAGACAACGCGCTGATTGTCGACCAGAAGCTGTTCCCGTCGGATAGCTGGCGGTTCTATGCCAAGGATGCCAGCGGCAACTACTTGAAAGAAATTCTCGGCGTCAGCCACCGGGCCGAGGAGTACGGCACGGCGCTGTTCGATGTGCATTACTTTTATGGCCAGCCGACCACGCTGGAAACCTACCAGCGCACCGGTCTGGACACGGTGCAATATGGGTTTGAGGTGAAGCTGGACAAACCCGAGGCGGCCCCTGCCCCCAAGCCATAGCCCCCCGCCCCCGTAGCAGCTGTCGAGCGCCAGCGAGGCTGCGTCGGGTGCGAACGGGGCGCTGAGTCAGACACGATGTCGGCGGTGCGGCCGACGCAGCCTCGCTGGCGCTCGACAGCTGCTACGGGGAGTGCGATCAGCGGATATCGCTTAGCACCGTCTGCCGCCCGCCATTGAGCTGTCGCAAGTGCGCCTGCAAGTGCAGGCACCAGATCTGCGGGTCGTCCGCCAGTTCGTACCCGTGCAGGGTCAGGCTTTCGACAATCGAATCAAGGATGGTTTGTGCCACGAAAGGTCCGTGAAACGGGCCTTGGGACTTGATGGTGGAAGGCTGTTCGCCGGTCATTCCGGCAGCAAACAACAAGGTCCACATCCCGGTATCCCCCGCGAGAGGGCGAATGGAACATTCGATACGAGTAACCAGGCCCAGGCACTGGCGGGTGAGGCAGAGGTTGCGCGACATGGCGGCGACCCTCGGTAGATCCGGTATTCAGCCTCGCAGGGCAAGACTGTTTCTATCCAGCGACTCCTGTGGATATCCCTTGAGCTGAGAATAGAAGAAACCCGGTACAAACCAAGGCCGGGGGACCAACGGACGACTGCCGTCACGACGGCGTCAAAAATATGCCGAAGGGACCTGAAAACAGGCCCCTTCGGTAGTTATTACACCGGTTTTGCTTCTGCCAACGCCTCCTGCGCCAGCTCCTTCTCGGCTTCCTTCAGATCATCCTCACTGATCATCTCGGCAATCGCCCGCAGACGCTCCACCACCCGCGCATTGACGCTGCCTTCGGGGAATTGCCCCTCCTCGTCGGGCGAACCCGCAGGCTCACCCACCAGCAAGCTCAAGGCCTCGTCGGCCTGGCGCACAGCGTAGACGTGGAATTGCCCGTCGCGCACGGCTTGCAACACCTTCTCGTCGAGCATCAGCGTCGCGACGTTGGCCTGGGGAATGATCGCCCCCTGCTCGCCGGTCAGCCCACGGGCTTCACAGAGGCGGAAGAAACCTTCGATCTTCTCGTTGACCCCGCCCACCGCCTGCACTTCACCAAACTGGTTGATCGAGCCGGTGATGGCAAAGCACTGCTTGAGCGGCGTCTTCGACAACGCCGAGATCAAGGTGCACGCCTCGCCCAGGGAAGCGCTGTCGCCGTCGACATACCCGTAGGACTGCTCCAGGGCAATACTCGCCGAGATCGCCAACGGGAATTCCTGGGCATACCGGCTGCCCAGGTAACCGGTGAGGATCATCACGCCCTTGGAGTGAATCGGCTGGCCGAGGTTAACTTCACGCTCGATATCCACAATGCCGCTGCCGCCCGGGTACACCGATGCAGAGATCCGCGCCGGCACGCCGAATGCCGAGTCCCCCACTTCCAGCACTGTCAGCCCGTTGCACTTGCCCACCGCCGCACCGGCGGTGTCGATCAGGATCACCCCGGCGAGCATGTCGTCGAGAATCCGCGCCGACACCCGCCCGGTGCGCGTGGCCTTGGCCTTGAGTGCACGCTCGATGTGCCCGGAGTCGGTGCGCTCATCGCCCGCCAGGTGACGAATGAAGTCCGCCTCGCTGACCAGTTGGAACAAATCACCGATACGCGCCGACAAGCGCCCCTGGTTCTCCGCCAGCCGCGCGCTGTAGGTCGCCAGCCGCGCGACCGCATCCGAGGTTAACGGCGCCATGCCTTCTTCCGAGGTGCGGGTTTTCAGCAACTGGGCGAACTGCTCCAGGCTTTCATCCACCATCGGGATGTCTTCGTCGAAGTCCACCAGCACCCGGAACATCTCCTGGAAGTCCGGATCCGCGTCCTGCAGCGCGTAGTACAGCTGGCGGGAACCAATGATGATGACCTTGAGCTGCAACGGGATCACTTGCGGGTTGAGGGTCACCGTGGCCAGGCGGCCCAGTTCGCCCAACGGTGATTCCATCTTCAGCTTGCGCGATTGCAGGGCACGCTTGAGGGCGTCCCACACAAACGGCTCGCTGAGCATCTTTTCGGCTTCAAGGATCAGGAAACCGCCGTTGGCACGGTGCAACGCACCCGGGCGCAATTGGCGATAAGTGGTGTAGAGCGCGCCTTGATCGGTGCTGTATTCAATACGGCCGAACAGGTTGTCGTAGGTCGGATGCGGCTCGAACACCACCGGCGCACCACCGTTGACCGGATGGCCCACCACCAGGCTCGGGCAATACTGCTCTTCCAGCAACTTGCGGGCCTGGGCATCGGTTTTCGCGTCGTCCACCAACTGCTCGACCACGGTTTTCAGCAGGTAGACCTGCATCGCCTGCAAGTAACCGCAAACGGCCGCGTTCTCCGCATACTTCTCGGACAGCGGCGCCAACAATGGCTGCAAGGCCAATGTGATGGTTTCTTCGTTGAACTGGCGCATCTGGTTGTTGGACTCGCGCTTCCACTGGGGCAGGCTGGCGAGTTCTTCGTTGAGGCGTTCTTCCAGTTCGGAAATATCGGTGTGGAAACGCTCGCGGTCAGCTTCCGGCAACTGCGAAAACTCGGCTTCGTCCAAGGCCTTGCCGTCGAGCATCGGGGTAAAGGCAATGTTGGTGCTGTCACGGTACAGCGCCACGTCCTTTTCCAGGGCCAGGCGCTCGATGACATCCAGGGCACGGTCGTAGCGCTGGTTGAAGGCGCGGTCGATGGCGCTTTTACGCTGTTGATAGGTCGGGTGTTCAAACACGGCCGGGAAGGTCGCGACCAGGTTGTCGATCAGGCCGTTGATATCGGAGATGAACGCAGCAGCACCGCCCGCAGGCAGCTCCAGCGCGCGGGGTTCGCGAGGCTCATCGAAATTATTGACGTAGACCCAGTCGGCCGGGGTCTGCAGGCGCTTGCCTTCGGCCTTGAGGTAGCGTTTGACGAACGAAAAGCGCCCGGTACCGGGCTCACCCATCACAAATACGTTGTAACCGGGGCGTGGCATCGCCACGCCGAACTGCAAGGCTTCGACCGCACGTTCCTGGCCAAGCACACCGCGAAAGGGCTCCAAATCATTGGTGGTCGAGAAGCTGAACTGTTCAGCGGAAAAAGGACGAGTCAGCGCTTCGGGCGCTAGACGCAAGCTGGCAGCAACAGGATCAGGCATCGGGCTTCCTTACATCAGGCGGGGCAGATGACGGCATTCTGGCGCCGGGTTGGGCCGGCTGGCAAGGACGGCTTAGGGAAAGCATAGACCCGTGTTCGGGGCTGCAAAAAAACCGAGTGTTTCCGGCTTGTTTCACAAAAAGTCACGGAACCCTTGGATCGTGCCTAAACTCCAACCTGCTGCGGGTTGGACTAATAACCGACCCCTAGGGTGCTGTCAGGCACCTGAACCCTTGTCCATTGGTTTGCACACAAAGAGAACAAAGCTATGAAACGGATCCTTCTCGGTACTCTCTTCACCGTCGTCTCCCTCAATGCAATGGCTGAAGCGCCAGGTGGCCCGAACTGCGGTTGGGGCAACATGTTGTTCGAAGGCCAACGCGGCACTCCGGCGCACTTCCTGGCCTCCACCACCAACGGTACCTCGGGTAACGCCACTTTCGGCATGACCTCGGGCACCAACGGTTGCAACACCAACAGCAAGCTGACCTACGGTGGCAAATCGTGGATTGCCATGAATGGCATGATGAACGAGCTGTCCGAAGACATGGCCAAGGGTAACGGCGAAGCGCTGACTACCTACGCCGTGGTACTGGGCGTTGCTCCTGAAGACCGCGAGCACTTTGCCGCCGTGACTCACGAGCATTTCCAGCAAATCTTCAGCAAGGCTGACGTAACTGCTGATGACGTGCACAACAACACCTTGGCTGTACTGAAAAGCGACACCCGTCTGGCGAAATACGCTACCCAGGCTTAAGCTCGACCCGCCCGTGCCTTTCGGGGCACGGGTTTTATTATTTTTGGACCTGCCTCCCCTTTGGGTCTTTTTATCTCGACTTAAGTTGCCCACATGCTCAAACGCCTTGCCTACCTGGCACTCTTCGCCTGCGCCCCGCTATATGCGGCACCGCACCTTGATGATCAACGTTTGCAGCAGCTGGCCAACGACCCGTTCTGGCTTTCGCTGGGGCATTACGAGTCCGGCAAGTTCAAAGGCTGGCGCAGTTATGTCAGCGACAAGAAATTCTTCCTCGCCCCCGATGGTGCCCACCATCCGGACCAGGAGCTGAAGGCCACGGTAGAGGCGCTGTATGCCCCGGCCAGCCTCGGCGAAAAGCACGCCCAATGCGTCTACCCGGCACGTACCCGTTGGCTCAAGGACCAGTTGCACCTGACGGACTTGCCGGCGCTGGACTGCAAGGAGTTCAAGCAATGGTTCAAGGACGTCGCCCCCCACAGCGCGGTAATGATCTTCCCGGCGGCCTACCTCAACAGCCCGTCGTCGATGTTTGGCCATACCCTGCTGCGTATCGACCAGGCTGACGTGCAGAGCAACAACACTGCCCTGCTCAGCTACGCAATTAACTTTGGCGCCTACATCGAAGGCTCGGACAACAGCATCCTCTACGCCTGGAAGGGCCTGATGGGCGGCTATCCCGGCCTGTTCGCGCTGGTGCCCTATCAGGAAAAGCTCTCGGAATACCGTAGCCTGGAGAATCGCGACCTGTGGGAATACCGCCTGAACCTGACCCAGGTCGAGACCGAGCGCATGGTCGAGCACGTGTGGGAACTCAAGCAGATCCAGTTCGACTACTTCTTCTTCGACGAAAACTGCTCCTATCGCCTGCTGGAGCTGCTGCAAGTAGCCCGTCCAAGCCTGCGGCTGACCGAGCAATTCCCGCTGACCGCGATCCCTACCGACACGGTAAAAGCCGTGAAAGAAGCCGGCCTGGTGGAGAAAATCGATTACCGCCCTTCCCGTGAACGGGAGCTGCTGGAACGCGCCAAGCCGTTGGACAGCGACGAGCAGCAATGGGTGCTGAAGATCAGCGACGACCAGAAACAACTGCAGGACCCGGCGTTCAAGGCCATCGCCAAAGACCGCCAGGCCCTGATCATCGACGCGGCCTACCGCCTTGGCCGCTACCGCGCCAACGGCCTGGAGCGCGACACCGAACGTTCCCAGCGCAGCTTCGAGCTGCTGCGGGCGATCAACCAGAACCCGGCGCCGGACCTGAAGATCGAACGCCCCGGCCTGCCCGAAGACGGCCACGAATCCCGCACCTGGCAAGCCGGCATCGGCACCCGGGGCGACAAGGCCTTCGGCGAATACGGCCTGCGCATGGCCTACCACGACCTGAATGACAACGCCGAAGGCTTCCCCCTGGGCGCTCAGATCGAAATCCTGCAAATGAAACTACGCCAGTACGAAGGCAACCACTGGCAGTTACAGCAACTGGACCTGGCGACCATTCGCTCACTGACCCCGCGCAACGAACTGCTACAACCCTGGTCATGGCAAGTCACCGGTGGCCTTGAGCGCGTACCGGGCAAGCATGACGACGAGACCCTGGTCAGCCACGTCAATGGCGGCGCCGGCGGCACCTGGCAACTGCGCGACGACATGCTCGGCTTCGCCCTTGGCACCGTGCGCGTGGAGCACAACAGCGACTTCGGTGAAGCCATCTCCCCGGCTGCCGGGTTCAATACAGGTGTGTTGTGGCGCAACCCGCTGGGCAACCTGAGCCTGGAAGCCAAGGGTGACTTCTTCACCAATGGCGAGGTGCGGCGCAGTATCAGCCTGAATCAACAGTGGGAATTGTCACGCAACCTGGGGCTGAGACTGAGTGCGCAACGGGAATACAGCCACTTGGCGACACCAGTGAATGAGGTGATGCTAGAGGTGAAGTGGTATCACTACTAACCACTGAGCCGTAGATCGTTCAAATGTGGGAGCTGGCTTGCCTGCGATGCAGACACCTCGGTGTATCAGTTACACCGAGTTGATGCGATCGCAGGCAAGCCAGCTCCCACATTTTTTCAGCGCTGCTTCAGAAGAAGGAGTGCCAACAGATTAATCACAGCCCTTTCACATCCCCCCAACGAATCGCCTTCTAAACTTCCACCCATCAGCCGTTCAACGGCCAGGGAGCGAGCGATGTGGCGGTACGCAGTAACGCTGGGCCTGATGGCCCTGCTATCGGGTTGCCAATCAACCCATGAAGATTTGCTGGCCAAGGGTTACCCACCCGCCTTCGCCGACGGCTACGACGACGGATGCAGCAGCGGCCGCCAGGCCGCCGGGGTGATCACAGGGGAATTCCGCAAGAACGTCCCTCGCTACCTGAAAGACCGTACCTATGCCGAAGGCTGGGATGATGGCTTTCGCCAGTGCAAGGCCATGCGCGAGAACGAAGACCTGAACGACTACAAGAACCGCCACTGGGACGACCGCGAACGCGCCTGGCAGCAGGAAAAGGACCGCGACGCCGCACGGGCCTATCGCTCGCAATAGGTCGCTTTCAGACATCCAGCGAAACTTAACCCCTGCGACCATGGCCCAAACTCCATAGCAGGAGAACGCCATGAGTCGAGCTTTCGTCAACGAAGACAGCGCCGCTGCCCAGGCCAGCCAGCCGGTGGAACGCCAGGTCAGCGAGCAACCCAATCACCTCACTGCCCGTGGTCTTGCGCAGTTGCAGGCCAAGGTGGCTCAGTTACAAAGCGAACACAGCGAAGAGTCCGCCAAGGGCGAGCAAGCCGATAAACAGCGCCAGGCCGACCTTGAGCGGGATTTGCGTTACTTCAACCAACGCCTGCAAAGCGCACAGGTGGTAGCGCCAGCGACCTCCACCGAGAAGGTGCAGATCGGCAGTTGGGTAACGTTTGCCAATGAACAGGACGAAGAGCAGCGCATTCAACTGGTGGGCGAAGACCAGGCCGACGCCACGGTGGGCCTGATCAACTGGGGTTCGCCCCTGGGCCGCGCGCTGCTGGGTACACAGGTGGGCGACGAGGTGCTGTGGAGGCGCCCCGTCGGTGATCAGTTGATCGAAATCCTGCGCATCGAACCCGAGGGTTAAACGATGCCCTGGGCCAGCATTGCATCCGCAACCTTCACGAAGCCTGCAATGTTGGCGCCCTTCACGTAGTTGACCCGGCCGTTCTCTTCGCCGTAGTGCACGCAGGCATGGTGGATCGACTGCATGATGTTGTGCAGCTTGCTGTCCACTTCGCCGGCGGTCCACAGCAGACGCATGGCGTTCTGCGACATCTCCAGCCCGCTCACCGCAACCCCGCCGGCATTGGAGGCCTTGCCCGGGGCGAACAGGATGCCGGCGTCGATAAAGATATCCACAGCCTCCAGGGTGGTGGGCATGTTGGCGCCTTCGGCCACGCATGCGCAGCCATTGCGCAACAGGGTGCGCGCCGCTTCGGCGTCCAGTTCGTTCTGGGTGGCACAGGGCAGTGCGATATCGCAGGCCAGTTCCCAGGGTGCTTGGCCGGCGCGGAATTCCAGGCCGAAACGCGGTGCCAGCTCGCTGATGCGCCCGCGCTGGACGTTTTTCAGCTCCAGCAGCGCCGACCATTGTTCTTCGGTCAAACCACTTTCGCAGTAGAGGGTGCCTTCGGAGTCGGACAGGGAAATCACTTTGCCGCCCAGGTCCATGACCTTGCGCGCCGCATATTGGGCGACGTTGCCGGAGCCGGAGATGGCCACGCGCTTGCCTTCGACACGCTGGCCGTTGCGCTTGAGCATTTCTTCAGCGAAGTACACGCAGCCAAAACCGGTGGCTTCCGGGCGGATCAGGCTGCCGCCGTAGCTCATGCCCTTGCCGGTCAGCACCGAGGTGAACTGGTTGCTCAGGCGCTTGTACTGGCCGAACAGGAAGCCGATCTCTCGGGCGCCCACGCCGATATCACCGGCGGGCACGTCCACGTCCGAACCGATGTGGCGATACAGCTCGCTCATGAACGCCTGGCAGAAGCGCATCACCTCGGCGTCGCTCTTGCCTTTGGGATCGAAGTCCGAGCCGCCCTTGCCGCCGCCCATGGGCAGTGAGGTCAGGGAGTTCTTGAAGGTCTGTTCGAAGGCGAGGAATTTCAGCACGCCCAGGTTCACCGAGGGGTGGAAGCGCAGGCCGCCTTTGTAGGGGCCGATGGCCCTGTTCATCTGGATCCGGAACCCGCGGTTGACTCGCACCTTGCCCTGGTCATCTTCCCACGACACCCGGAACACAATCGCACGCTCCGGCTCGCAGATGCGCTCCAGGATGCCCGAGGTCAGGTAATGGGGATTGGCTTCAAGAAACGGCCACAAGCTGCGCAGGACTTCTTCCACGGCCTGGTGGAATTCCGGCTGGTCGGGATCGCGTTTCTTGAGGCGGGCAAGGAAGGATTCAACGGATTCGATCATGAAAAGTCTCGGCAAATTTATTGTCATTAAAGGAGATTTGTCCCGGACTTTATCAATTCATGTCGCACCGCGACAGGGCGAAATGTCGCTTTTGTGAATTTAAATGGTGCATTAGATATAAATAAAGGCGGTTTTTGCACCTTAATGAGGATTTCAATCCAAGCCTTGCACCAACAGTTAACCCGCTATCGCAGGCAAGCCAGCTCCCACATTTGATCGATTACATCCAAGACAATGCGGTCAACTGTGGGAGCTGGCTTGCCTGCGATGCAGACGACTCGGTCCACCTGAAAACACGCAAAAAAAAACGGAGCCCGAAGGCTCCGCTTTTTCATACCACCAACCCGAATCAGGCCAGTTTTTTGTGCCGTACACGATGCGGCTGGGCAGCTGCTTCGCCGAGGCGTTTCTTGCGATCGGCTTCGTATTCGGTGTAGTTGCCTTCGAAGAACACGGCTTGGGAGTCGTCTTCGTACGCCAGGATGTGAGTGGCCACACGGTCAAGGAACCACCGATCGTGAGAGATCACAATGGCGGCGCCCGGGAAGTCCAGCAGGGCTTCTTCCAGGGAACGCAGGGTTTCAACGTCGAGGTCGTTTGACGGTTCGTCGAGCAGCAGAACGTTGCCGCCTTCTTTCAAGGTCAGGGCCAGGTGCAAGCGACCGCGCTCACCACCGGACAGGTCCTTGACGAACTTCTGCTGGTCGCCGCCCTTGAAGTTGAAGCGGCCCACATAGGTGCGCGACGGGATTTCGTAGTTGCCGATACGGATCTGGTCGGAACCGTCGGAAATCTGCTGGAACACCGTCTTGCTGCCGTCGAGGTCGTCGCGGCTCTGATCCACACAGGCCAGTTGCACGGTTTCGCCGACTTCGATGGTGCCCGAGTCCGGTTGTTCCTTGCCCATCAGCATGCGGAACAGGGTGGATTTACCCGCACCGTTACCGCCGATCACGCCAACGATGGCGCCTTTAGGCATGGAGAACGACAGGTTGTCGATCAACACGCGGTCGCCGTAGCCCTTGCAGACGTTCTTGAACTCGATGACCTTGTCACCCAGGCGCGGACCGGCCGGGATGTAGATCTCGTTGGTCTCGGAACGCTTCTGGAATTCCTGGGACTGCATCTCTTCGAAACGCGCCAGACGGGCCTTGGATTTCGACTGACGTGCCTTGGCGCCTTTACGCACCCATTCCAGCTCGTCTTTCATGGCCTTTTCATGGGCCGACTGCTGCTTGGATTCGGCCGCCAGACGGTCGGACTTGGCTTCCAGCCAACCGGAGTAGTTGCCCTCGTAAGGGATACCGGCGCCACGGTCGAGCTCGAGGATCCAGCCGGCAACGTTGTCCAGGAAGTACCGGTCGTGCGTGATCGCAACCACGGTGCCCGGGAAATCGTGGAGGAAGTGCTCCAGCCAGGCGACGGAATCGGCGTCCAGGTGGTTGGTGGGTTCGTCGAGCAGCAGCATGTCGGGGGCCGACAGCAGCAGGCGGCACAGGGCCACACGACGCTTTTCACCACCGGACAGGTGTTCAACCTTGGCGTCCCACGCCGGCAGGCGCAGCGCGTCGGCGGCGACTTCCAGCTGGCGGTCCAGGTTGTGACCGTCGGCGGCTTGCAGGATGGCTTCGAGCTTGGCCTGTTCTGCCGCCAGTTTGTCGAAGTCGGCATCTTCTTCAGCGTAGGCCGCGTAGACCTCGTCCAGCCGCGCCTGGGCGTTCTTGATCACGCTGACCGCTTCCTCGACCACTTCACGCACGGTCTTGGTCGGGTCCAGGATAGGTTCCTGTGGCAGGTAGCCGATGTTCAGGTCGGGCATCGGGCGGGCTTCGCCGTCGAACTCGGTGTCGACGCCGGCCATGATTTTCAACAGGGTGGATTTACCCGAACCGTTGAGGCCGAGCACGCCGATCTTGGCGCCCGGGAAGAAGGACAGAGAAATGTTTTTCAGGATTTCCCGCTTCGGCGGAACAACTTTTCCCAGCCGATGCATGGTGAAGACGTATTGAGCCATGGTGAACCTAGCGTCAGTGACTGATGAATTAAGCGGGCGAAACCCGTGCCAGGCCATGCGCCGCGCGGGCCGTTGATGTCTATCAATGCCTGCGTACGGTAGATGCCTGATTGTCTGGGGCTGGAACGCCCTCGCGTAACCGGCAAAGCTACCTGAATGCGCATGGGCAGTCCAGCCAAGCGGGGCTGGCACTTTGCCACAACACAAGGCATGCTAGCCGCCCTCCGGGCGTCCGGCTTATAGTGCACGTCGCGCGCCAGTCCAGCCAAACCGCAGGATCACAGTTTGTCCAACGTAACGCCGCCAACTCCCCTGCGCGCCGCTCATATAGCGCCGGGAGCGCCCCTGCACGGAACCCTGAAGGGCGCATTGGCGACGCTGGTGCTGCTGCTGCTCGCGTTATTGTTCTGGCAACTGCTGGACCAGCTGCAGCAAAACCAGAAAAACCAGCAGCAATACACCATCGACTACAGCGCCGACCTGGCCGAACAGATCAGCCTGAACATGGCCCTCAGTGCGCAGATCGCGCTGAACCTGCTGCCGATCGTCGAGCCGCCGCGGGACACCGAACAGCAACAAATCCTGATGCGCACCCTGCAACGCTCCCTGCCGGAGTTGCGCAGCGTCGCCTTGCTCGCCCCCAGCGGCGCGATGATCAGTGACAGCGCCAGTGACAGCCAGGACAGCGCCTGGCTCGAAGAGCTGGTCAAGCGCAGCCACGCCCAGTCCTATTACCTGAGCAACAACAACGATGGCACTGTCATCTACCTGCTGCTGCACCAGCCCAGCGGCGGCACCAAGATGTACTGGGCCTTGCGCCTGGCGCCCAATTACCTGGCCAACCTGACCCGCCAGGACGGCCAGGGCCAGCGGCCGATGTGGGTCATCGAAAACCGCCTCAACCACCGCGTGGTCAGCCGTGACAGCGGTATGCCGGCCCAATGGGCCTCGGCATTGACCCCGGACGAATTGAACAAGAGTGTACTGGTCACGCCCCTGAGCAAAAGCGACTGGCAACTGCGTGGCCTGTTCGACCGCGCCGCCGTGCTGGAACAACTGCTGCCAGCGTTTATCGGCAAATGCCTGCTGGGCCTGGCCTTCTCGCTGATCCCGGTCATCGTGCTGTTGAACATGCGCCGCCGCCAGCGCCAGGTGCACGAGGGGCGCCGACGCTATCAGGATATTTTCGAAGGCACCGGCGTGGCCCTGTGCGTGCTCGACCTGTCGGGCCTGCGCGCGTTCTTCGACAAGACCCACTTGCAAACCTGCGAGCAACTGCAACAGTTGTTGCAAGACAACCCGGAGCAACGCCAGCAACTGCTCAAGGAGCTACGCATCACCGAGGTCAATCAGGTGGCGGTGCGCCTGCTGAATGTCGCCTCTTGCGAACAAGCCTGGGAGCGCCTGATCGACGCCTGCCCGTCGAGCCCCACCGCCATCGGCAATCAGGTGATCGACGCGGTACTGACCCGACAAAAACAGCTCGAACTGGAAATCCAGCTCAGCGACGTTGAAGGCAACGACCAATACCTGTGGCTGGTGATGCGCCTGCCGGAACAGCAGGACGACTTCAAGGCAGTGATCCTGAGCATCAGCGACATCACCAGCCGCAAGCTGATCGAATTATCGCTGGTGGAGCGCGAGGGTTTCTGGTCGGACGTGGTGCGCACCGTGCCCGATCACCTGTATGTGCAAGACGTGATCAGCCAGCGGATGATTTTCAGCAACCACCACCTGGGCCACACCCTGGGCTACAACAAGCCCGAGTTGCAGCAGATGGGCGAGTATTTCTGGGAAATCCTGCTGCACCCCGAAGACGCCGAGCACTACCACGACCTGCGCCTGCAACAGCGCCAGGCCGGCTACCTGAGCCAACTGCAGTGCCAGTTGCGCTTTCGCCACCGCAACAACCAATGGCGACGCTTCGATATCCGCGAACAGGCCCTGGCCCGGGACAAGACCGACCAGGTCACGCGCATCATCGGCGTGGCCAAGGACATCACCGACCAGATCGAAGCCAGCGAATCCCTGCGCGACAGCGAACAGCGCTACCGCATGCTGGCCGAAAGTATCAGCGACGTCATTTTCTCCACCGACAGCAAGCTGGCCCTGAACTACGTCAGCCCTTCGGTGAACGCGGTGCTGGGCTACGACGTGGACTGGATCTTCGAAAACGGCTGGCAATCGACCATCGCCAACCCGCAGCAACTCACGGGCATCTACAGCCTGGTAGAGCAAGTCAGCCGCGCCCTGGACCAACCTGAATCCCTGGCGGCCTTGCGCAACGACGTGCAGACCCAACTGTTCCTGTTTGACTGCCTGCGGGCCGACGGGCGCAAGGTCCCCATCGAACTGCGCCTGGTGCTGGTGTGGGACGAGCACGGCGCGTTCGAAGGCATCCTCGGCGTGGGTCGCGACATCAGCCAGCAACGCCGTGCGGAAAAAGACCTGCGCATGGCGGCCACGGTATTCGAACACTCGACTTCGGCGATCCTGATCACCGACCCGGCCGGCTATATCGTGCAGGCCAACGAAGCGTTCAGCCGGGTCAGCGGTTATGCGGTGGCGGACGTGCTCGACCAGTTGCCGAACATGCTCACCGTCGACGAACAGCAGGAAGCCCACCTGCGCTATGTGCTCAAGCAATTGCACCAGCACAGCACCTGGGAAGGCGAAGTGTGGCTCAAGCGCCGCAACGGCGAGCATTACCCGGCCTGGGTCGGGATTACCGCCGTATTCGATGACGAAGGCGACTTGGCCAGCTACGTGTGCTTCTTCAGTGACATCAGTGAGCGCAAGGCCAGCGAACAGCGGATCCACCGCCTGGCCTACTACGACGCCCTGACCCACCTGCCCAACCGCACGCTGTTCCAGGACCGCCTGCACACCGCGTTGCAGTCGGCGGAGCGACAGAAGTCGTGGGTGGTACTGATGTTCCTCGACCTCGACCGCTTCAAGCCGATCAACGATTCCCTGGGCCACGCTGCCGGCGACCGCATGCTCAAGGAAATGGCCACCCGCTTGCTGGGCTGCGTGGCGGAAGACGACACCGTGGCGCGCATGGGCGGCGACGAGTTCACCTTGCTCCTGCAACCGCGGGTCAACCGTGAGATGGCGCTGAACCGTGCGATTCACGTGGCCGAGCAGATTCTGGCCAGCCTGGTGAAGCCATTCGTGCTGGAAGGCCGCGAGTTCTTCGTGACCGCCAGTATTGGCATCGCCCTGAGCCCGCAGGACGGCAACGAACTCAGCCAGTTGATGAAGAACGCCGACACGGCGATGTACCACGCCAAGGAGCGCGGCAAGAACAACTTCCAGTTCTACCAGGCCGATATGAACGCCAGCGCCCTGGAACGTCTGGAGCTGGAAAGCGACCTGCGCCACGCTCTGGAACAGAATGAATTCGTGCTGTATTACCAGCCGCAGTTCAGCGGCGACGGCAAACGCCTGACGGGCGCCGAAGCCCTGCTGCGCTGGCGCCATCCCCGTCGCGGGCTGGTGCCGCCGGGGGACTTTATCCCGGTGCTGGAGGAGTTGGGGCTGGTGGTGGACGTGGGCGACTGGGTAATCAGCGAAGCCTGCCGCCAACTCAAGACCTGGCACCAGAACAAGGTGCGGGTGCCCAAGGTCTCGGTGAACATCTCGGCCCGGCAGTTCTCCGACGGGCAACTGGGCGAGCGCATCGCCACCATCCTCAAGGACACTGGCCTGCCGCCGGCGTGCCTGGAACTGGAGCTGACCGAAAGTATCCTGATGCGCGAGGTCAACGAGGCGATGCAGATTCTCGCCAGCCTGAAAAACCTCGGCCTGAGCATTGCGGTAGACGACTTCGGCACCGGGTACTCATCGCTGAACTACCTCAAGCAATTCCCCATCGACGTGCTGAAGATCGACCGCACCTTTGTCGACGGCCTGCCGTCGGGTGAACAGGATGCGCAGATCGCCCGGGCGATTATTGCCATGGCCCACAGCCTGAACCTGGCGGTGATCGCCGAGGGTGTGGAAACCCATGAGCAGCTGGACTTCCTGCGGGAGCACGGTTGCGATGAGGTTCAGGGCTACCTGTTCGGGCGACCGATGCCGGCGAACCGGTTTGAGGCGCAGTTCAGTAATGATGCGCTGTTCATGTTCGATTGAAATCCTGCTGTGATGCTGATGGCCTCTTCGCGAGCAAGCCCGCTCCCACACTCGACCGCATTCCCCCTGAAGGAACCCGATTGAATGTGGGAGCGGGCTTGCTCGCGAAGGGGGCCGCACAAACACCACCCATCCCCAGATGAGCCCCGCTTGTCCGCGACATGATGTCCTTTCATATGCCATCTAAAACCCATTGGGTTAGAATGCGCTTCTTTTCTGCCCCCGATCCTTGAGGACCGCCATGTTCAGCCGTGATTTGACTATTGCCAAGTACGACGCCGATCTCTTTGCCGCCATGGAGCAAGAAGCCGTGCGCCAGGAAGAGCACATTGAGCTGATCGCTTCGGAAAACTACACCAGCCCTGCGGTAATGGAGGCTCAAGGTTCGGTTCTGACCAACAAGTACGCCGAAGGCTACCCGGGCAAGCGTTACTACGGTGGTTGCGAGTACGTCGACATCGTTGAGCAGCTGGCCATCGACCGCGCCAAGGAACTGTTCGGCGCCGATTACGCCAACGTCCAGCCACACGCCGGCTCCCAAGCCAACAGCGCCGTGTACCTGGCCCTGCTGCAAGCGGGCGACACCATCCTGGGCATGAGCCTGGCCCACGGCGGTCACCTGACCCACGGCGCCAGCGTTTCCTCCTCCGGCAAGCTGTACAACGCCGTTCAGTACGGCATCGACGGCAACGGCCTGATCGACTACGACGAAGTTGAGCGCCTGGCCGTTGAGCACAAGCCAAAAATGATCGTGGCCGGTTTCTCTGCCTACTCGCAGATCCTGGATTTCCCACGCTTCCGCGAAATCGCCGACAAAGTGGGCGCCTACCTGTTCGTCGACATGGCCCACGTGGCCGGTCTGGTCGCTGCTGGCGTGTACCCGAACCCGGTGCCATTCGCTGACGTCGTGACCACCACCACCCACAAGACCCTACGCGGTCCACGTGGCGGCCTGATCCTGGCTCGCGCCAACGCCGAGATCGAGAAGAAGCTGAACTCCGCCGTATTCCCAGGCGGCCAGGGTGGCCCGCTGGAGCACGTGATCGCCGCTAAAGCGATCTGCTTCAAGGAAGCCCTGCAGCCTGAGTTCAAGACCTACCAGCAGCAAGTGGTGAAAAACGCCAAGGCCATGGCCGGCGTGTTCATCGAGCGTGGTTTTGACGTGGTGTCCGGCGGTACTGAGAACCACCTGTTCCTGCTCTCGCTGATCAAGCAAGACATCTCCGGTAAAGACGCTGACGCCGCTCTGGGCAAAGCCTTCATCACCGTGAACAAGAACTCGGTACCGAACGACCCACGTTCGCCGTTCGTCACCTCCGGCCTGCGCTTCGGCACTCCGGCTGTGACCACTCGTGGCTTCAAGGAAGCAGAGTGCAAGGAACTGGCTGGCTGGATCTGCGACATCCTGGCTGACCTGAACAACGAAGCAGTGATTGATGCTGTTCGTGAGAAGGTCAAGGCCATCTGCAAGAAGCTGCCGGTATACGGCGCTTGATTGCAGTTGATTGAATGAAAAGCCCGGCCTTTGAGCCGGGCTTTTTTTTGGCCGATTTCAAATTGAAATAAGGTCAAATGTGGGGGCTGGCTTGCCTGCGATAGCGGTGTGCCAGTTGAGATACCTGTAACTGACACACCGCTATCGCAGGCAAGCCAGCTCCCACATATTGAGTGCATTTCAAGTCAGGGTTTGGTGGACCCGGGCAAAGCCTTCGCGGATTTTGTCTTCCGGCAACTCGTCGGCAATAAACACAATCACACTTTCCCGCGTCTCGCTTTCGGCCCATTCGGTATCCCAATCAAACCCGTAGAGCTTCAGCACGCCCTGGAACACCATGCGCCGGTCTTCCCCGGCAATGTTCAGCACGCCCTTGTAGCGCAGCAATTGCTTGCCGTGGTCTTCCAGCAGCTCGTTCATGAACTCGCTGAGCTTGTCGATATCCAGCGGCTGGTCGGTGCGCAGCACCAGGCTGGAAATCCGGTCGATGGACGGCGCCTGGCTCACCGGGCGCAGATTCATGCCGGCGTTGAGGTTGAAGCCGCGCACATCCAGCAGTTCGGCGAGGTCGATCTTGCCGTGTTCCACCACGCGAATCGGTGCCCGACGGTTAATGCGGGTCAGGCGCTCGCTGAGGGCGTCAAAAGTGGCGTCGTCCACCAGATCACGCTTGCTCACCAGTAGGCGGTCGGCAAAACCGATCTGCGCCTGGGCGATGGTCTGGGTCAGGTGGTGCTCGGCGTGGGCCGCGTCCACCAGGGTAATGATGCCGTCGAGGATGTAGCGCTCGCGCAGCTCTTCATCAATGAAAAAGGTCTGGGCCACCGGGGCCGGGTCGGCCAGGCCGGTGCATTCAATCACCAGGCGATCGAAGGCGATTTCGCCACTGTCCAGGCGCTCCAGCAGCAGGTACAGGGCCTTGGTCAGGTCGGTATGGATGGTGCAGCACACGCAGCCATTGGACAGGGTCATGACTTGCACCGGCTCGGTGCCCAGCAGTTGGGTGTCGATACCGGCGTCGCTGAATTCGTTTTCGATCACGGCGATTTTCAAGCCGTGCTCGGCCTTGAGCAGGTGGCGCAACAAGGTGGTCTTGCCAGCGCCGAGAAAGCCGCTGAGGACGGTGACGGGAATGGGAGAGGACAAAGACAGTTCTCCTTAATAACTGAAGGAACACAAAACAAATGTGGGAGCGGGCTTGCTCGCGAAGGCGGCGTGTCAGTCAGCACATACCTCACTGAAAGACCGCCTTCGCGAGCAAGCCCGCTCCCACAAGGGATCACCGCAACCCGTACTTACCGGGCTAGCAGCACTTGGGCCCACCCTTGCCGCCGTAACGGGCTTCCTGGCGTTCCCGGAAGAACGCCTTGTATTCCATCATCGGCTTGTCCGGGTGTTTGGTTTGCATATGCTCGACGTAAGTGTCGTAGTCGGGCATGCCGACCATCAGGCGTGCGGCCTGACCGAGGTATTTACCGAGGCGACTGATGTCATTGAACATGATTGCAATCCTCTATCAAGCGTCCGGGATGGCCTGGAATGGCGCTTCTTTATCCGTACGTTCCTTTTTGCCCCAGGCGGCGATGCCGACCTTGAGCGCATAGAACAGGATGCTGAAGACCACAAACAGGAACAGCGCCGTCAGCGTTGCGTTGGTGTAGGCGTTCCAGATCACGTGTTGCATCTGGTCGATGCTCTTGGCCGGTGCGAGGATCTGGCCGGCGGCCAGGGCATCGCTGTACTTCTTGGCCAGGGACAGGAAGCCGATCGCCGGGTTGGCGTCGAACAACTTGATGAAGCCTGCGGTCACGGTGCAGATCAGCAGCCAGACAGCCGGCAGCATGGTCACCCAGATGTAGCGCTGGCGTTTCATTTTGATCAGCACAACGGTGGCGAGCATCAGCGCGATACCGGCCAGCATCTGGTTGGAGATACCGAACAGCGGCCACAAGGTGTTGATGCCGCCCAGTGGGTCGATCACGCCTTGGTACAGCAGGTAACCCCACATCGCCACACAACCTGCGGTAGCGATCAGGTTAGCGGTCCAGGACTCGGTACGCTTAAGGGCCGGTACGAAGGAGCCAAGCAGATCCTGAAGCATGAAGCGACCGGCACGGGTACCGGCGTCGACTGCGGTCAGGATGAAGAGCGCTTCAAACAGGATCGCAAAGTGGTACCAGAACGCCATGGTGTTTTCACCCGGCAGGACACTGTGCAGGATCTGCGCGATACCGACCGCCAGGGTCGGCGCACCACCGGCACGGGCCAGGATGGTGGACTCACCAATGTCATGCGCCACCGCCTGCAACGCTTCCGGCGTAATTGCAAAACCCCAGCTGCTGACAGTTTGCGCAACGGTCACCACGTCAGCACCGACAATGGCGGCCGGACTGTTCATGGCAAAGTACACCCCTGGCTCGATCACCGAAGCAGCAACCATCGCCATGATGGCCACGAACGACTCCATCAACATGCCGCCGTAGCCGATGTAACGGGCGTGCCCTTCACTGGCCAGCAACTTGGGCGTGGTGCCCGAGGAGATCAGCGCGTGGAAACCCGATACCGCGCCACAGGCGATGGTAATGAACAGGAACGGGAACAGGCCGCCCTTCCACACCGGGCCAGTGCCATCGATGAACTGGGTCAGCGCCGGCATTTTCAGGTCGGGCATGGTCACCAGGATGCCAATCGCCAACGCGATGATGGTGCCGATTTTCAGGAAAGTAGACAGGTAGTCACGTGGCGCAAGGATCAGCCACACCGGCAACACGGCAGCCACAAAGCCATAACCCACCAGCATCCAGGTGATCTGGATGCCGGTGAAGCTGAAGGCCTTGGCCCATACCGGGTCCGCGGCAATCTGCCCGCCCAGCCAGATCGAGCCCAGCAGCAACAGCACGCCGACAATCGAGATTTCGCCGATGCGGCCCGGGCGGATGTAGCGCATGTAGATGCCCATGAACATCGCGATCGGGATGGTCGCCATCACGGTGAAGATGCCCCACGGGCTTTCGGCCAGGGCCTTGACCACGATCAGCGCCAGCACCGCGAGGATGATGATCATGATCAGGAAGCAGCCGAACAGCGCGATGGTCCCGGGCACACGGCCCATTTCTTCGCGGACCATGTCCCCCAGGGAACGGCCGTTGCGCCGGGTGGACAGGAACAGGACCATGAAGTCCTGCACCGCCCCCGCCAGCACCACGCCGGCGATCAGCCACAAGGTGCCGGGCAGGTAACCCATCTGCGCGGCCAGTACCGGGCCGACCAACGGCCCTGCGCCAGCGATTGCCGCAAAGTGGTGACCGAAAAGGATGTGTTTGTTGGTCGGCACATAGTCCAGACCGTCGTTGTTGAGCACAGCGGGGGTCGCCCGCAGTGGATCAAGCTGCATCACATGATTAGCGATGAACAGACTGTAGTAACGGTAAGCAACCAGATAAATGGCCACTGCTGCGACCACAATCCACAAGGCGTTGATCGCCTCGCCGCGGCGCAAGGCCACTACGCCCAGGGCGCACGCTCCTACGATTGCCAGCAGCAGCCAGGGTAGATGGCGTAGCAGGCTATTATTATTTTTCATTTTTATATTCCAGCCAGGGTGGACAGAAAGACAGCCATCCCGAGTTTAGCGCTACTGGCCTTAAAGGCCACCCCCCTACGTTGGTCTAGAGCCTTGCCGGGGCGAAAAAAGCAGAAAAAAATGCCCAATGATGGCGCACGGCTACAATTCTTTTATCCACAGAGGGTTTCACCATGAGCGAACAGCCTTCCGACCGACGCCGTTTCCGACGCATCGCCTTCGATGCCAAGACCGAGCTCACGCAAGACGGCCATGCCTGGTCGGTGCAATTGGTAGATTTGTCGCTCAAGGGCTTGCTGGTGCAACGGCCGCAAGACTGGCACGGCCATCGCTACGAATCATTCGACGTAGACATTCATCTGGACGCCGAGACCAACGTGAAGATGCAGGTGCGGCAGACCCATGATGATCATGGGCAGCTCGGCTTTGTGTGCGAGCACATCGACCTCGACTCCATCAGCCACCTGCGGCGGATAATCGAGCTGAACCTCGGCGATCAGGCAGAGCTGGAGCGGGAATTCGCGGCCTTGCTGGAGATCTGAAAATGTGAGAGCTGGCTTGCCTGCGATGGCGGTGTGTCAGTTTGCATATCAATCAGCTGATACGCCGCCATCGCGGGCAAGCCCGGCTCCCACAGGGGGTGATGTGTGGCTGGCGACTATTCGAACAGGGCATCCAGCGCCTGCTCCAGGCGCGTCACCCCGATCACTTGCAGCCCCGGCGGCATTTCTTTCGGCGCATTGCCCTTGGGCACGATGGCGCGCTTGAAGCCGTGCTTGGCCGCTTCCTTCAGACGCTCCTGGCCGCTGGGCACCGGGCGCACTTCACCCGACAGGCCCACTTCGCCGAACACCAGCAAGTCGTGGGGCAACGGCCGGTTGCGCAGGCTGGACATCACTGCCGCCATTAATGCCAAGTCAGACGCGGTTTCCAACACCTTGACCCCGCCCACCACGTTGAGGAACACGTCCTGGTCATGGGTAGGAATGCCGCCGTGACGGTGCAATACCGCCAGCAACATCGCCAGCCGGTTCTGATCCAGGCCCAGGGTGACGCGGCGCGGGTTGGCCAGGTGGCTGTCATCCACCAGCGCCTGCACTTCCACCAGCATCGGGCGGGTGCCTTCCCACGTTGCCATCACCACACTGCCCGGGACTTCTTCCTGGGCACGGGTAAGAAAAATCGCCGACGGGTTGGAGACTTCTTTCAAGCCCCGGTCAGTCATGGCGAACACACCCAGCTCGTTGACCGCGCCAAAACGGTTCTTCACCGCCCGCAACAAACGCAACCGCCCATCGGACTCGCCTTCGAAATACAGCACGGTGTCGACCATGTGTTCCAACACCCGCGGGCCGGCCAGCGCGCCTTCCTTGGTCACGTGGCCCACCAGGAAAATCGCCGTACCGCTCTGTTTTGCATAGCGCACCAGCAGCGCGGCACTTTCCCGCACCTGGGACACACCACCCGGAGCCGATTGCAGTTGTTCGGTGAAAATCGTCTGGATCGAGTCGATCACCATCACCTTGGGCTTTTCCAGGCGCGCGGTGGCGATGATGCTTTCGATGCAGGTTTCGGTCATCACCCGCAGTTGGTCCTGGGGCAGGCCCAGGCGGCGCGCACGCATGGCCACTTGCTGCTGGGATTCTTCACCGGTGACATACAGCGCCGGCATACGGCTGGCGATGCTGCACAGGGTTTGCAGCAGGATCGTGGATTTACCGATGCCCGGGTCACCGCCGATCAGCACCACCGAGCCATCCACCAGGCCGCCGCCCAGCACCCGGTCCAGTTCACCGGAAGCGGTGGAAAAACGCGGGATTTCTTCGACGCTGACTTCGGCCAGGGTCTTGATCTGGGTTTGTTGCCCGGTCCAGCCGGAACGGCCACTGGGGGCCACGGCGCCGCCGCTCTCGATCATGGTTTCGGTCAGGGTGTTCCACGCACCGCATTCCGTGCACTGGCCGGCCCACTTGGGAAAGGTCGCGCCGCACTCCGTGCAGCCATACATGCGCTTGGCCTTTGCCATTTGAGAACCTCCAACCGAAAAACCGCGATGATAGCTCAGCGCGGCGCCGGGGTACGGATTTCACCGCTGGCCAAACGTGAAGCACTGTTACCGATCGGGTCTTCGGCATTCAGATCGGCGCCCTTGGCTTTCAGTTCGTCCAGCAGTTCCACGCGTTTGAACAGCCCGGCATACATGGCCGCCGTTTGTCCGGCGCCGTTGCGCTGGTCGGGGTTGCAGTCGGTGGCCAGCAGGCGCTGGGCGATTTTCAGCTCCCCCTTGAAGATCGCACCCATCAAGGCGGTGTTGCCGCGCTTGTCTTGTACACAGGCGTCGGCACCGGCGGCGAGCAATCGGTCCACGTAGGCACTTTCGCCGTGATAGGCGGCGAGAATCAGCGCCGTGTAGCCTTTTTCATCCTGGGTGTTCAGCGAATAGCCGGAGTCGATGAACGTGTTGAGCATGTCCACATCGCCACGGCGGGCGGCATCGAAGTAATAATCCTGTAGCTGTGCCTGGACCGCCTGGGGGTCAGGCGACTCGGCATGGGCGGTGAGGGCCAGCAAAGCGGTGAATAACGCGATGTAGATACGCATGGGGTTTCTCCTGCCAGGGTGTCGGCGCCCGCTCGGGCGCCGACGGGGCCAATCAGTCAGTCAGCTTTTCAGCCAGCGCCTTGACGCGGGCCAGGTCACCCTTGGCGACTTTGGTCACACCGGTGCCGTACTCCGGATCCGCCTTGTAGAGGAACGACAGGATGATGTGCTTGCTTTCGTCATCGGTGGTGGCCAGGGAGCCGCCGAAGTTGTCGATCAAGTCCTGACGCTCTTTCTTGTTGAACGAGCGGTACAGGTCGCCGGCCTGCTTGAAGTTCTGCTCACGCTGAATCTTCGCTTGCTGGGTACTGCCCGACAGGGCCGACTGGCTGTAGCGCGCGGTTTGCGGCTCTTCCCGTGGCAGCAGGCGGCTTGGCTGGTAGTTCACGCCAGTGGTGGTCTTGCCGAAGTTCATCGCGCCGTCCTGATTACCGTTGTTGACGGTCACCCGGGGTGCGTTGATCGGCAGTTGCAGGGCGTTTGGCCCCAGGCGGTACATTTGCGTATCGGCATAGGAGAACACCCGGCCTTGCAGCAGGCGGTCTTCCGACGGCTCGATGCCCGGCACCAGGTTGGCCGGCGCCATGGCCACTTGCTCGGTTTCCTGGAAGACGTTGGCCGGGTTCCGGTTCAGCACCATTTGCCCGACTTTGCGCTCTGGCACGTTGGGCCAGATCTTGGTGGCGTCCAGCGGGTCAAAATCAAACTTGGCCAAGTCTTCAGGTTTAAGTACTTGCACATACAAGTCCCACTTGGGGAAGTCGCCCTTGTTAATGTGCGTGACCAAGTCATTGGTCATATGGCTGTAATCACGCCCTTGGACTTCAGTGACCTGTTTTGGATCAAGGTTCTTGATGCCTTGCAGGCTCTTCCAGTGGAACTTGACGTAGTGCACTTCGCCCTTGGCGTTAATCAACTTGTAGGCGTGTACACCGTTACCGTCCATTTCCCGGTAACTGGCCGGAGTACCGGAGTCCGAGTACAACTCGGTCAACGTACGAGTGGACTCCGGAACATGGGAGAAGAAGTCAAAGCGACGGGAATCGTCATCCAGGTTAGTGCGCGGGTCTGGTTTAAAGGCGTGAACCATGTCCGGGAACTTGATCGCATCGCGAATAAAGAACGTCGGGAAGTTATTACCGACCAAGTCCCAGTTACCTTCGGCGGTGTAGAACTTGGTGGCGAAGCCGCGTGGATCACGCAAGGTTTCCGGCGAATGGTTACCGTGAACGACCGCAGAAAACCGCACAAATACCGGCGTGGCTTCACCGGCGGCAAATACCTTGGCCTTGGTCAGGTCGCTGAGGTTGTCGGTGACAGTGAACGTACCGTGGGCGCCGGTGCCTCGGGCATGTACAACACGCTCCGGAATACGCTCACGATCAAAGCGCTGCAATTTCTGGATCAGTTGCACGTCTTGCAACAGGACCGGGCCATTGGCCCCGGCGGTTTGCGAATTCTGATTGTCGCCAACCGCTGCGCCATTATCGCGGGTGAGGTTGGCGGCGTGTACGGACAGCGAAAGAAGACTGGCGCTCACTACAAACAGCACCTGTCGCGCAGAAATAGGCCCGCGGCTAATAGGGTTTTTCATCGAGGTATCCTCTGGTTTTTTTAGTGCACATTGAGTTGTGCTTGCCAGAGGCTAGTGACCCGGGAGTCAGAAGATAAATAGAAAAGCCGTACCAACCCGATTAAGAAAATAGTGTGGTAACCCCCTGAAATAGCGGGTATTCCGCGCGCGATTGATGGCACTTTGCAAACTATTTGCGATTTAATGTGTCGATAAAAACGGACACTGTAAGCAGTTGTGTCGCGCAAGCCGCGCCACACTGTCTTACACTGGCTTCTACCTCCTCATCTGTAACAAGGAATAACCTATGGGCGTGTTAAGTGAGTTCAAGGCCTTCGCGGTCAAAGGTAATGTGGTCGACATGGCCGTCGGTATTATCATCGGCGCCGCCTTCGGCAAAATCGTTTCCTCCTTTGTAGGCGACGTGGTGATGCCCCCCATCGGCCTGTTGATCGGGGGAGTCGATTTTGGCGACTTGGCCGTGACGCTCAAGGCCGCCCAGAGCGATGCCCCTGCCGTGGTGCTGGCGTACGGCAAGTTCATCCAGAGCGTGATCGACTTTGTGATCGTTGCGTTTGCGATCTTCATGGGTGTGAAGGCCATCAACCGCCTGAAGCGCGAAGAGGCCGTGGCGCCCACCTTGCCGCCGGTTCCGACCAAGGAAGAAGAGCTGCTGGGGGAGATCCGCGATCTGCTCAAGGCACAGAACAGCAAGCCCGAGTAAGCTCGGCAAACAAAACAAAGGCGCCTTCAGGGCGCCTTTGTTTTACCAGTAGTTTTCTACCGCGACCTGGCCCGGGCGACGGGTCAGGCTCAGTTGCATGTCACGCTGTTTCAGCAACTGGCGCGTGTCGTCGATCATCTGCGGGTTGCCGCAAATCATCACTCTGGAATGCTCAGGGGTCAGCTCGATGCCTGCGGCGCGTTCCAATTCGCCGTTCTCGATCAGGGTGGTAATCCGCCCATTCAGCGCGCCCGGATGTTGCTCACGGGTCACGATAGGAATGTAGGTGAGCTTGTGGGCGTGCTCCGCCAGGTACTCTCGTTCGCCCAGCTCATGGATCAACGACTGGTAAGCCAACTCCCTTGCTTCGCGGGCGCTATAGACGAGGATGATCCGCTCGAATTTTTCCCACACCTCGAAGTCCTGCAGGATCGACAGAAACGGCGCAATTCCGGTCCCGGTGCCCAGCAGCCACAGATCGCGACCATCCACAAACCGGTCCAGAGTCAAAAAGCCCGTGGCCTGGCGTTCCACCAGCAGGGTATCGCCCTCGCGCAGGCGGCTGAGTTCACTGGTGAACTCGCCACCCGGCACGACGATAGAGAAGAAATCCAGGTGCTCGTCAAAGGGCGAGGACACCACTGAATAAGCACGCCACACAATGCTGCCATCGGCCTTGGTCACCCCCAGGCGCACGAATTGCCCGGCGCGAAAGCGAAAGCCCGGGTCTCGGGTAGTGCGCAGGGTAAACAGGCTGGGGGTCAGCGATTGCACGTCGAGCAAGGTCTGGCGGGTGTATTTTTCAGCACTGGCCGTCATGGGAAACTCCATTTGCAGAGGCCCCTAGTGTCCCTCAAAGCGCCTCCTGGAAACACCGATGGTTTGTGCTGGCATTGCCGCTGCGCCCATGGGCAACCGCTGGGCAGTACTAAATATTTGGCTATTAGCCTCCTTTCAACAAGCCATTAGATGACGGAACGCAATTAAATATTAACAAGCGGCATTCACAGCAAGTCGTTAAAAAAAATAGAAAAATCTTATCGAACACCTGCAACTTGTACACCGTAGTTAGTTTGTACAAATACTCCTCATCCACCACTCAGCCGAACATAACCAAATTTTCATTTCGAGCTACAGCCGTTGTCCTACACTATTTTTTCATGCCGTAAACGGGGGCCTTGGAAGTACCCCATGTAAAAAACATGCACATGGAGAGTTACCGATGGTCAACTGGCACAACACTCGCCTGCCCAAACTCGAAGGGGAAAGCGAAATAACCAGCATGTACGAAGCGGCCCTCAACCTTACCTACGAGCTTGGCTTCCAATACTGCGCATTCACCCTTAGTTCTCATCTACCCAACAACCAAACGAAAACCGTCAACCTAAACAACTATTCAAATGAGTGGAATACGCTGTACAGACAAGAGCACTACTTTGATTTCGACCCTGTGGTTGCACATTGCAAACGCTCGGTTCTACCGATCGTATGGGACGAGAAAACCTTTTCCTCGGTACCGGACTTATGGGCTCATGCCCAGTCCAACGGATTGAATTTCGGATGGACCCAATCGGTTCATGACTTCCAGGGTGTTTTCAGCATGTTGAGCCTGGGGCGCACCATCGGCCCAGTGGGCCCTGAAGAACTCTATGAAAAAGCCGGACAAGTACTCTGGATTTGCCACGCCATGCACGCGGTGGTGGCCAAAAAATATGCAGACAAGCCCAGTCCGCAAGCGCCCAGCAAATTGACCCCGCGTGAAACCGAAATCCTGCAATGGTCGGCCATGGGCAAGACCGCTTCGGACATCGCCACCATCCTGTGCCTGTCCGAACGCACGGTCGGCTTCCATATCAGCAGTGCGATGAAGAAGCTGGGAGTCAGTAACAAGATTGCCGCGGTGATCACGGCAGTAAAATGCGGGTTGTTTTAAACACCGCATGTAATCCAGGGGAAAAAAAAGTAACATTTGCGGCCAGTTCCGGGTGATGACGCGAGCCCCTGATGCGCCTCGCGTCGCCGCTCACCCCGATGGTTCGCTTACCCAGAGTCTCCCCCGCCATGCCCCTGCTCGACAGCCCCTTCGCCCAACTCGACCTGATCCGTCAGCCAGAACAGCACAACGACCCGCTGCAAGCGTTTGATGCAGCCGATGAGTATTTGCTCAGCTATCTGGCGGAACAACAGCCGACGCCTGCGACCCGCGTATTGGTGCTCAACGACAGTTTCGGCGCGCTGGCGGCCAGCCTCGAAGGGCATGTGCAGGTCACCTCCAGCGGTGACTCGTTCCTCGGCGCCCTGGGCCTGGAGAAAAATCTCGCGCGCAACGGCAAGGCTTTCGACGCGGTAACGCTCCTGCCCGCCAGCCAGACGCCGACCGGGCCGTTCGACCGTGTACTGATCCGCGTGCCGAAAACCCTGGCCCTGCTCGAAGAACAACTGATTCGCCTGCAAGGCCAACTGGCACCCGGCGCCGAGGTGATTGCCGGGGCGATGGTCAAGCACTTGCCACGGGCCGCCGGCGAATTGCTGGAGCGCTATGTCGGCCCGATGCACGCCTCACTGGCGGTAAAAAAGGCCCGCTTGCTGATCGCCACCCAGGCCGATCGGCCACACGCCGTATCGCCCTACCCTACGCGCTACCGCCTGGAAACCCCGGCCATCGAACTGCTCAACCACGCCAACGTGTTCTGCCGCGAAGGCCTCGACATCGGCACCCGAGCCTTCCTGCCGCACCTTCCGGCAAACCTGGGGGACGCCCGCGTGGCGGACCTTGGCTGCGGCAACGGCGTGTTGGCGATTGCCAGCGCACTGCAGAATCCGCAAGCGCAGTACACGTTGGTGGATGAGTCCTATATGGCCGTGCAATCGGCGGCCGAAAACTGGCGCGCTGCCCTGGGTGAACGCGAGGTGCTGGTTCGCCCCGGCGACGGACTGGCCGATCAAGAACCGCAATCACTGGAGGTGGTGCTGTGCAACCCGCCGTTCCACCAGCAGCAAGTGGTGGGTGATTTCCTCGCCTGGCGCATGTTCCAGCAGGCGCGGGAAGCGTTGGTAGTGGGCGGCGCCCTGTATATCGTCGGCAACCGTCACTTGGGTTATCACACCAAGTTGGCGCGGTTGTTCCGCGGCGTCGAGCAAGTGGCGACCACACCGAAGTTCGTGATTCTCAAGGCGCGCAAATAAAAAAGCCCTCCATAAAGGAGGGCAATAGTTACAACGGGATGTCAGTGGGTGGTCAGACCCGCGGCATTCATGAACATGCGCATCAGGCTGGCCACCACGAACAGGGCCAGGACGCTGCCGGTCCAGATCATCGCCAGCCAGCCCAAGCGCTGCCAGAGCGGCTTTTTCTCAGCCTGTTCAATGTCGTGCAACGAAGGTTTGCCGGACATGAGTCAATCCTCCTAGTGATAACCGTCTTCGTGGGTGACCTTGCCGCGGAACACGTAGTAGCTCCAGAAGGTGTAGCCCAGGATGAACGGGATGATGAACAGGGTGCCCACCAGCATGAAGCCCTGGCTTTGCGGCGGCGCGGCGGCGTCCCAGATCGATACCGATGGCGGGATGATATTCGGCCACAGGCTGATCCCCAGACCGCTGTAGCCGAGGAAGATCAGCACCAGCGTCAGCAGGAACGGCGTGTAGTGCGCATTGCGGGCCACGGCGCGAATCAGTCCGTACATGGTCACCAGTACCAGGATCGGCACCGGCAGGAACCAGAACAGGTTAGGCAGAGTGAACCAGCGCGACGCGATTTCCGGGTGGGCCAGCGGCGTCCAGAGGCTGACGATACCGATCACCGCCAGCACCACGAAGGCCAGGGGCCGCGCCAGGTTATGCATCTTCTCCTGCAAACTGCCTTCGGTCTTCATGATCAGCCAGGTGCAACCCAGCAGCGCATACGCCACGATCAGGGCCACGCCGCAGAACATCGTGAACGGCGTCAGCCAATCCAGTGAGCCACCGGCAAACTGGCGGTCGACCACCGGAATGCCATCAATGAACGCCCCCAGCGCTACGCCCTGGAAGAACGTCGCCGCCAGCGAGCCGCCGATGAAGGCCTTGTCCCACAAGTGACGCTTGTCGTCCTTGGCCTTGAAGCGGAATTCAAACGCCACGCCGCGAAAGATCAGCCCGATCAGCATCAGCATCAGTGGCAGGTACAGCGCCGAGAGCACCACCGAATAGGCCAGCGGGAACGCGCCAAACAACGCCGCGCCGCCGAGTACCAGCCAGGTTTCGTTGCCGTCCCACACGGGGGCGACGGTGTTCATCATCACGTCACGGTCGGTCTTGCCCGGGATGAACGGGAAGAGAATGCCGATCCCCAGGTCAAAGCCGTCCATGACCACGTACATCATGATGCCGAAGATGATGATCACGGCCCAGATCAGCGGAAGATCAATACCCATGGCTCAGTTCCCCTTGTTCAAGGTGTCGCCGTGATCGGCATCGGCACTATCATCAGCCGCCGACAACGGACGGGCCGGTGTGCGTTTCTGCCCAGGGCCACCGAGAGTAGGCTCGGTGCTTTCGTGGGTCACAGGCCCTTTGCGCACCAGGCGCATCATGTAGCCCAGGCCCGCGCCGAACAGCGCGAAATACACCACCACAAACAACACCAACGTGATGCTCATCTGCGCAAAGCTGTGATTGGACGAAGCGTCCGCGGTGCGCATCAGCCCGTAGACCACCCACGGCTGTCGGCCGATTTCGGTGGTGAACCAACCGGCGAGAATCGCGATCAGGCCGGACGGGCCCATCCACAGCGCCAGGTACAGGAACGGCTTGGACGTGTACATCTTGTCGCCCTTGCGCAGCCAGAGGCTGAACAGGCCGGTAAAGATCATCAGGAAGCCCAGGCCCACCATGACCCGGAACGACCAGAACACGATGGTCGAGTTGGGACGGTCCTCAGGCGGGAACTCCTTGAGGGCCGGCACCTGCTTGTCCAGGGAGTGAGTCAGGATCAGGCTGCCCAGGTACGGGATTTCCACCGCGAACTTGGTTTTTTCAGCCTTCATGTCCGGCCAGCCGAACAGGATCAGCGGCGTGGGCTCGTTGCCGATATTTTCCCAGTGGCCTTCAATCGCGGCGATCTTCGCCGGCTGATGCTTGAGGGTATTCAGGCCGTGGAAGTCACCGATGACCGCCTGGATCGGCGCGACAATCAGCGCCATCCACATCGCCATCGACAGCATGGTGCGGATCGCCGGGTTGTCCTTGCCGCGCAGCAAGTGCCAGGCCGCCGAAGAACCGACGAAGAACGCGGTCGCGACGAAGGCTGCCGTGGCCATGTGCATCAGGCGGTAAGGGAACGACGGGTTGAAAATCACGGCCAGCCAGTCGGTAGGAATCACCCGGCCATCAATGATTTCAAAACCCTGTGGTGTCTGCATCCAGCTGTTGGAGGCGAGAATCCAGAAGGTCGAGATCAGCGTGCCGACGGCCACCATCACCGTGGCAAAGAAGTGCAGCTTGCGCCCGACCTTGTTCCAGCCGAACAGCATGACCCCCAGGAAACCGGCTTCGAGGAAGAACGCCGTGAGTACTTCATAGGTCAGCAACGGCCCGGTGACAGCGCCGGCGAAGTCCGAGAAGCGGCTCCAGTTGGTGCCGAACTGATAGGCCATCACCAGACCGGAGACCACGCCCATGCCGAAGTTGACGGCAAAGATCTTCGACCAGAAATGGTAGAGGTCACGGTAGGTGTCGTTGTGGGTCTTGAGCCACAGGCCTTCCAGCACCGCAAGGTAACTGGCCAGGCCGATGGTGATGGCCGGGAACAGGATATGGAATGAGATGGTGAACGCGAATTGAATTCGGGCGAGATCTAGCGCCTCCAAACCGAACATAAGTCTTCCTCTGTCAGGTAATACCGAATGCTGGCTGGAGGCCTGCACCCACTGCCCCCACGGATATGGAGTGTGGCGAATTCAAATTCGTTTCTTTTTATAACCAACCACGCAGGGATTCTGGCCTTGCGGCCGCCAGAGCAATCCCGGCGAAGGTTTTGATCTGGATCAAGCATTGCTGAAAGAGTAGTCCCATTTTCGAGAGAGCAAGGCGTGGTCTTTTGCCGCGTGACAGGTTGCCTCAGTGGTCACTGGGCGTTGGCTTTGGTGAGATTGAGCGTGCTTTGGGTGTATATCCGTTATCTGGGTAACGGCCGCCTATGGTTCCGCTCTTACAGCGGCTCACTTTTGAAGAGCGCAAAAGTAAGCAAAACGCTCTTGCCCCACCACTCGGCACCTCGCCTAGGCTCGGTGTGCCCTCACTCCGGCTTTGGACCGTGGGCCGCCGTCATGGGCCATCCTTGGCCCAGGACGGCTAACCCGGCGTCCTGCCGGGTTACCCACGCTCCAAAGCCTGCGTTTGGCCAGCGTGGTTTAACGGGGCGCCTAAGATCAAGATCAAAAGCAGATCAAAAGCACAGCGGCCTACCGGCCGGCTTGAGTGTTTTAGAGCAAAAACCAAATCAAAATCTAAAGCGGGCACGGTCAACTGTGGGAGCTGGCTTGCCTGCGATGGCATCAACTGGGTGTACATGATGTACCGAGTTGTCTGCATCGCAGGCAAGCCAGCTCCCACAGAAAAGCAAAGCTGCGTCAGCTTCAGATTTGGCTTTCGCTCTGGCTTTTGATCTGGCTTTTAACACTCAAGCCGGCCGGTAGGCCGCTGTGCTTTTGCTTTTGATTTTGATCTGACTGCCCCAATAAGCCCGAGGCCGAACGCAGGTATTGCGGAGCGGGTAAAC
>NZ_JAAAFU010000002.1:124921-186085 GCF_019352905.1 Pseudomonas sp. Xaverov 83
CCATAAGCCGCCGTTACCGAAGAAACGGATATGTACTCAGTCAGGGGCGCCCATATCTCATCCCCCCCAACCCACCTACGCAACTATTGGTTACAAGTTGGTGATAACCTCACCCTTCCCCCACCCAGACCCGTCTCCCCGATGCCCAGTGAACCCGCGCTGCTACTACGTCACCACCGCCCTTTCATCGCGTTCTGGCTGGCGCGGATCTTCACCGCCAGCGGCTTCCAGATGCTCACCGTGGCCATCGGCTGGAACCTCTACCAACTGACCGGCAACGTGCTGGACCTGGGCTTGGTCGGCCTGGTGGAATTCGTGCCACGGGTGCTGTTCATGCTGCACACCGGCCATGTGGCCGACCGCTATGAACGGCGCAAGGTTGCGGCCATCTGCCAGACCGTTCAAGCCTTGATCGCGCTGTCCCTGGCGATTGGCGGGCTGACCGGCAACGTCACCCGCGAAATGATTTTTATCTTGGCGTTCCTGCTAGGCGCGGCGCGCTCGTTTGAAATGCCCACCACCCAGGCCCTGCTGCCGAGCATCGTGCCCACTGCGCTGTTTCCCCGCGCCGTGGCGTCGTCGCAATCGGCACAGCAATTGGCCACTATCGTGGCGCCGGCGTTGGGCGGTTTGTTGTACGCCTTCGGCAGTGTCTGGGTGTATGGCCCTACGGTGGTGCTGTACCTGATTGCCTGCGTGCTGACCCTGAACCTGCCCGCACGCCAGACGCCCTTGAACAAGGCCAAGGCGACCATGGATTCGCTGCTGGCCGGGATTCGTTTTATCCGCAGCCGGCCGGACATCCTCGGGGCGATTTCCCTGGACCTGTTTGCCGTACTGCTGGGCGGCGCCACGGCGTTGCTGCCGGTATTTGCCAAGGACATCCTGCTGACCGGGCCGTGGGGGCTCGGGCTGCTGCGGTCGGCGCCGGCAGTCGGGGCGTTGCTGATGTCGTTGTGGCTGGCGCGGTTTGCCGTAGACCGGCACGTCGGGCGGATCATGTTTACGGCGGTTGGGGTGTTTGGCGTGGCCACCATCGCGTTCGGCCTGTCGACCTCGTTCTGGTTCTCCTTGGCCGTGCTGGTGGTACTGGGCGCCGCGGACATGATCAGCATGGTGATCCGCGCCTCGTTCGTACAGCTGGAAACCCCGGATGAAATGCGCGGCCGGGTCAGCGCGGTCAACGGGCTGTTTATCGGCGCGTCGAATCAGTTGGGCGAGTTTGAGTCCGGAATCACCGCCCACTGGTTCGGCACCGTCCCCGCCGTGGTCATGGGCGGCATCGGCACGCTGGTGGTGACCGGGGTCTGGATCAAACTGTTCCCGACCCTGGCCAACCGCGACCGCATGCATGTGCCGGTGGAAGAACCCGCCAAGGTTTAGAAGACCTTATCGAGGGTGACGGGAAAGTCCCGCACCCGCTTGCCGGTGGCGTGATACACCGCGTTGGCCACCGCCGCCGCGACCCCGACGATCCCGATCTCGCCGACGCCCTTGGAACCCAGCGCGTTGACGATCTCGTCGTGTTCTTCGACAAACAGCACGTCAATCTCGCCAATATCCGCGTTTACCGGGATGTGGTACTCGGCCAGGCTGTGGTTCATGTAGCGACCCAATGCATGATCAATCTGGGTCTCTTCATGCAACGCCATGCCAATACCCCAGACCACACCGCCGAGAATCTGGCTGCGGGCCATCTTCGGATTAACCACCCGCCCGGCCGCAATCGCACTGACCACCCGACTGACCTTGATGGTGCCCAGGTCTTCATCCACACGCACTTCGACAAACACTGCCGAATGCGTGGCTGAGGCGTAGCCTTCGCGCTGTTTGCCCGGTTCACAATCCACCTGAACCTCCAGCGCCTGCTCACCGCTGTCCTGTACCAGTTGCGCCAGGGAGATGCGCTGGTCACCAGCATGCAGCTGGCCATTTTCGAACCGCGCCGACTCTGCATCTTTAAAAGCCGGATAAGTCTTGCGCGCAATCTCCAGCAGCTTGGCATTCAACGCCTCACACGCCTGCTGCACCGCACTGCCCACCGACGACACGGTAAACGAGCCACCCTGCAGCGGCGCCGTCGGCAGTGAGGAGTCCCCCAACAGGAACGTCACGTCACTCACCGGAACGCCACTGGCCTGGGCCGCAATCTGGGCCATGACCGTGTAAGTGCCGGTGCCGATATCGGTGGTGGCACTGCTGACCGTGAGCTTGCCCAGGTGATCGATCCGCGCCTTTGCGCTGGCCTTCATTTGCAAGGCCTCCCACACACCGCCGGCCATGCCCCAGCCGATCAGTTGGCGGCCATCACGCATGCTTCGCGGTTCCGGGTTGCGCTGGCTCCAGCCGAAACGCTCGGCACCTTCGCTGTAACACTCGCGCAAGGCTTTGCTGGACCAGGGCTTGTCTTCGTTCTGATTGCGCTCGGCGTAGTTGATCAGCCGCAGTTGCACCGGGTCGATGCCCAGGGCGCAGGCCAGTTCGTCCATCGCGCACTCCAGGCCGATCACCCCGAGCGCCGCTCCAGGCGCGCGCATGTCCAACGGCGTGAACACATCCAGTGGCACCAGTTTGTAGGTCAGCAGCACGTTATCGCAGTGATAGAGCATGCCGCTCCATTCCACCACGTGCTCGCTGAAGTCCTCGAAGCGCGAGGTCTGGCCGATCGCGGTGTGGCCCAGGGCGAGCAAGCGACCATTGGCGGCCGCGCCCAGTTGCAGACGCTGCAAGGTACGCGGGCGATAACCAAACGTGAACATCTGCTGGCGTGTAAGAGTGACGCGCACCGAACGCTTCAGGGCCAGCGATGCCATCACTGCCAGCGGCAACTGATACTGCGGGCGCAAACCGGAACCAAAAGCACCACCGACAAACGCAGCGAAGATTCGCACCTGGCTTTTATCCAAGCCGAAGACTTTCTGCACGTAGGCCTGGCAGTTCTGCGGGCCCTGGGTCTTGTCGTGGATATGCAGGGTGCCGTCCGGCTGGTACAGCACGGTGCTGGCGTGGGGCTCCATCGGGTTGTGGTGTTCGATGGGCGTGCTGTAGTGCAGATCCAGGCTCGTGGCGGCGCCGGTCCATTCGGCCTGGAAGTTGCCGCGCGGCTTGGGCGGTGTTTGTGGCGAAGGGTGCGCCTGGTCCTGCAAGGCCAGCAGGTCGGTCTCGGAAGGTTCGGCTGTGTATTCGATCTCAACCAAAGAGCCGGCATGACGCGCCAGCTCCAGGTTATCGGCAATCACCAATGCCAACGGCTGGCCGCTGTACAGCACGCGGTCGTTGTACAGCGGGCGAAATGGCGAGCCGTCGGCGGCATCGGCATCGGCGTAGCTGTCGTCGTAGCTGGCCAGTTTCGGGCGGTTGAGGTGATCGAGCACCATCACCACGCCCGGCAGCGCCAGGGCTTTGGAAGCGTCAATGCGGATGACCCGGCCCTTGGCGATGTTGCTCGACACCACACTGCCGTGCAGCAGGCCGTCTTCGGGAAATTCCCCGGCATATCGCGCTTGCCCGTTTACCTTGAGCAGACCGTCGACCCGGTCCAACGGTTTGCCGATCGCGCTCATGATGTGGCTCCCGCAACAGCGGCATCGCTCAGGGCGCGAACGATCGCGCGGCGTGCCAGTTTGATCTTGAAGCCGTTGTGTTCCAAAGGCTCGGCGTCCTGCAGCAAGGCTTCGGCGGCGCTGCTAAAGGTTTCGCGGCTGACGGACTGGCCGATCAGCGCGGCTTCCACCGCGCGATCACGCCAGGGTTTGTGGGCGACGCCGCCCAGGGCCAGGCGGGCGTCGACGATCACATCGCCGTCCAGCTCCAGCGCCGCCGCGACGGAAACCAGCGCAAACGCATAGGAGGCCCGATCACGGATCTTCAGGTAGTGGCTGTGGGCTGCCAGGTGGTCGGCGGGTAACTCGATGGCGGTGATCAACTCATCATCGGCCAACTGGTTATCCCGCTGGGGCGCATCCCCCGGCAACCGATGGAAGTCGGCAAACTCGATCACCCGCGCACCGCCCCGGCCCTGCACATGCACCCGGGCATCCAGCGCGGCCAGGGCCACGCACATGTCCGAAGGATGGGTGGCCACGCACTGATCGCTGGCGCCGAGAATCGCGTGAATGCGATTCAAGCCGACCCGCGCCGGGCAACCGCTGCCGGGCTCGCGCTTGTTACAGGGCACAGCGGCGTCATAAAAGTAATAGCAACGGGTGCGTTGCAACAGGTTGCCGCCAGTGCTGGCCATGTTGCGCAATTGCGGCGAGGCGCCGGCGAGAATGGCTTGGGACAGCAACGGGTAGCGTTGCTCGATCAGTGGGTGCCACGCGAGGTCGGCGTTGCTCACCAGGGCGCCGATCATCAGGCCGCCTTCGGTGGTTTCTTCCACATCGCGAAGCGGCAGGCCGGTGATATCGATCAGGTGCTCGGGGCGGCTGATGTTTTCTTTCATCAGGTCCAACAGGTTGGTACCACCGGCAATAAACCGCGATGCCGGGCTGACTAGGTGCACCGCCTCCTGCACGTCCACCGGCTTGCTGTAATGGAAGGGATTCATTGCTCACCTCCCTGGGTACGGCACGCCGGCAAGGCTTCTTCGATGGCATCGCGGATGTTGTTGTAGGCGCCGCAGCGGCACAGGTTGCCGCTCATCAGTTCCTGGATTTGCGCGGTGTCGTGGGCACGGCCTTCCCGGGCCAGGCCCACCGCCGAGCAAATCTGCCCCGGCGTGCAATAGCCGCACTGGAAGGCGTCGTGTTTGATAAACGCCTGCTGCATCGGGTGCAGGTCTTCCCCCGAGGCCAGGCCTTCGATCGTGGTCAATTCGGCACCGTCGCACATCACCGCCAGGGTCAGGCAGGCGTTCACCCGTTTACCGTTGAGCAACACGGTGCAGGCGCCGCACTGGCCGTGGTCGCAGCCCTTCTTGGTGCCGGTCAGGTCCAGTTGCTCGCGCAGCAGGTCCAGCAGGGTGGTCCAGGGCAATACATCCAGTTGGATGTCTCGACGATTGAGAGTCAGGCGTATCGGATGGCTGACGAACGGCTTGGCCGCCGCGCCGGTGTGGGTCGCGCTCATAAACACCTCACGGATTGGTGTGCAATCGCGGCGTTCAGGAAAGTCGCCGTCTTAGCGGTCCGACTTCCGCAGGTTATGAGCGTTCAAGACAATTGATGGGTGGCGATCAACGAATGCTGAGGGTGGTGACCAACTGGTTGCGCGGCGGGTTGATCGAGGTGTTGCTGTACTGAAACGTGCCGCCGGCTTCGACATCCAGCTGGAACGTATAGATGTAGCCCATCAACGTGCCAGCGCCGCTGCATGCCTGGCTGATGGAACCCACCTGGCAGATGGCAGTGCTGGTGCCGGACACCGGTGCGCCGTCGAAAAACGCCTGGGAGCTGTTGCCCAGGCCGACTTCCATCACGTACACCAGCGTCTGCCCACGGTGCGTGCACATCTGGGTGCTGGCCGCCCGTTCAGGGATGGTTTCCGTGCAATTGGCCGACTGCACCTTGAACACCCGCACCTCGCTCAACGCCGGTGCAGGCGCGCCCCACGCCGGTGCTGCACCGAGCCACAGGCCGATACAACCGAACAGAGCTAGACTCCAGGCGCTGGCTTTTTTCATGCTGTCGATGACCCTGTAATAAACGTCGGCGCAGTATGCCTCAAGGCCATGATCAAGCCTATGCGCCACTGGCCCTCGGCTGCTGGTATGATGCGCCGCTTTTTCCGATCCTCTCTGGAACCACAGCCGCTTGGCGCAGTTTGTGCTTTGACTTAGAGGTCAACAAATAACGACGCAAAATAGCGTCACAGGGAGCAGGCATGCTGGAAAAGCTGTTTCAACTCAAGGCACACAACACGAATGTGCGCACCGAGATTCTCGCGGGCGTCACCACCTTCCTGGCCATGGCCTACATCCTGTTCGTCAACCCGAGCATCCTCGGCGAGACCGGCATGGACAAGGGCGCGGTCTTTGTCGCGACCTGCCTGGCGGCGGCCATCGGTTCCACCGTGATGGGCCTGATCGCCAACTACCCGATTGCCCTGGCACCGGGCATGGGCCTCAACGCGTTCTTCACCTACACCGTCGTCCTGCACATGGGCCATACCTGGCAAGTGGCGCTGGGTGCCGTGTTCATCTCGGCGGTGCTGTTCTTCCTGCTGTCGATCTTCCGTATCCGTGAATGGATCATCAACAGCATCCCGCTGCCGCTGCGCTCGGCGATTGCGGCGGGTATCGGCCTGTTCCTGGCGTTGATCGCCCTGCACAACGCCGGCATCGTGGTCAGCAACCCGGCCACCATGGTGGGCCTGGGCGACCTGAAACAACCGGCACCGATCCTCGCCACCCTCGGCTTCGCGCTGATCGTTGCGCTGGAAGCCCTGAAAGTACGCGGCGCGGTGTTGATCGGCATCCTGGTGGTGACCATCGCCTCCATCGTGCTGGGCTTTACGCCGTTCGGCGGCGTGATGTCGATGCCACCTTCGCTGGCCCCGACCTTCCTGCAACTGGACATCAAAGGCGCCCTGGACATCGGCCTGGTGAGCGTGATCTTCGCGTTCCTGTTCGTCGACCTGTTCGACAACTCCGGCACCCTGATCGGCGTCGCCAAGCGCGCGGGTCTCATGGGCAAGGACGGCCACATGCCGAAAATGGGCCGTGCGCTGATCGCTGACAGTACGGCGGCCATGGCCGGCTCGCTGCTGGGCACCTCGACCACCACCAGCTACATCGAATCGGCTGCAGGCGTGAGCGCCGGTGGCCGTACCGGTTTGACCGCCGTGGTGGTCGCGATCCTGTTCCTGCTGGCGCTGTTCTTCTCGCCACTGGCGGCCAGCGTTCCGGCCTTCGCCACCGCACCGGCGCTGCTGTTCGTCGCCGTGCTGATGACCTCGGGCCTGGCCGAAATCGACTGGGACGACATCACCGTCGCCGCGCCGGTGGTGATCACCGCTCTGGCGATGCCATTCACTTATTCCATCGCCAACGGCATCGCCTTCGGTTTCATCGCCTGGACCGCCATCAAGCTGCTTTCGGGCCGCTACCGTGAGCTGAACCCGGCGCTGGTGATCCTGTCGATTCTGTTTGTGATCAAGCTGGGCTGGTTCAACGCATGACTTTTGACGCCGCAAGCTACACCGTTCAATTGGAAGAAAAGGTCACGCGCTTGCGTGACCTGCTGGCGCCGTTCGACGCGCCGGAGCCTCAGGTTTTCGACTCGCCGTTGCAGAACTTCCGCCTGCGGGCGGAGTTCCGCCTGTGGCGCGAAGAGGGTCAGCGCCACTACGCAATGTTCTCCCAGGACGACAAGCGCACGCCGATCCTCATCGAAGAGTTCCCGATTGCCAGCCTGCGCATCAACCAGTTGATGCCGCAGCTCAAGGCCGCCTGGCAAGCCAGCGCCGCCCTGAGCCACAAGCTGTTCCAGGTGGAGTTCCTCACCACCCTGGCCGGCGACGCGATGATCACCCTGTGCTATCACCGCCCGCTGGATGAGCATTGGCATACGGCGGCGAACAAGCTGGCGGCGGACCTGAACGTCAGCATCATCGGCCGCTCCAAGGGCAAGCGCGATGTGATCGGCCGCGATTACGTGGTCGAGAAACTCGACGTCAGCGGGCGCACCTTCAGCTATCGCCAGCCTGAAGGCGCGTTCACCCAGCCCAACGGCACCGTGAACCAGAAGATGCTCAACTGGGCGTACGAAGCCTTGGGCGATCGCAGTGATGACTTGCTGGAGCTGTATTGCGGCAACGGCAACTTCACCCTGCCCCTGGCCACCCGCGTGCGCAACGTGCTGGCCACCGAAATCAGCAAGACCTCGGTGAATGCGGCCCTGAGCAACCTCGATGAAAACGCGGTGGATAACGTCACCCTGGTGCGCTTGTCTGCTGAAGAACTGACCGAAGCCTTGAACGAAGTGCGGCCGTTCCGACGCCTGCACGGTATCGACCTCAAGAGCTACGAATTCGGTAGCGTGTTCGTCGACCCGCCGCGTGCCGGGATGGACCCGGACACCTGCGAACTGACCCGGCGCTTCGAGAACATCCTCTACATTTCCTGCAACCCGGAAACCTTGGCGGCAAACATTGCGCAATTGCATGACACGCACCGGATTACCCAGTGTGCGTTGTTTGACCAGTTCCCGTGGACGCACCATATGGAATCGGGTGTGTTACTGACCCGGCGTTAAATCCCCAGCACTGCACAGATCAAAATGTGGGAGCCGTCGAGCCTTAGCGAGGCCGCGATGGCGGTAGGTCAGACAGAAAAATGTCATCAGTCCCGCCGCCATCGCAGCCTCGCCAAGGCTCGACAGCTCCTACAATGGATCGGTCTGTTGGCAAATATCGCCATCATGCCGACGGCTGGAAATACCCCGCCAACGCCCGCAGGTCCTGCTCGTTCAGCAACCCCGCAAAATACTTCAGCTGTATCCGCGCCAGCAGGTACGCGTGCCGCGCATCCGCCAGGTCGCGGCGTGCCGTGAACAGTTGCTGCTCGGCATCCAGTACATCGAGGTTGACCCGTTCACCACCCGTTACGCTTTTCTTCGTTGCCGTCACCAGGGCGGTGGCCGAGCTGACTGCCAT
This sequence comes from Pseudomonas sp. Xaverov 83, assembly GCF_019352905.1. Taxonomy (NCBI): domain Bacteria; kingdom Pseudomonadati; phylum Pseudomonadota; class Gammaproteobacteria; order Pseudomonadales; family Pseudomonadaceae; genus Pseudomonas; species Pseudomonas sp. Xaverov 83. The sequence continues at coordinate 133,517 of NZ_JAAAFU010000002.1, forward strand.
TTCATACGCCCGCACCTTGGCCGCGCCGCTGGTGTTGAGGTTGAATTGCTTGCGCAGTTCGATCAGCGTCCTGGCGGTCTGCGCGTCCAGTTCATATTGCGCCTGGGACAGTTGATTGGCGGCCTGGCGGGTTGACGCCGACACCGAGCCACCGGCAAACAGCGGCAAGCTCACCTGGATGCCAACGCTGTTGGTATCGTACTTCTGGTTGTAGCTGCTTTCCGAGTCGGAGCTGGTCTGGCGGCTGCTCGCATACAGGCTGACCTTGGGCATGTGCCCGGCGCGCTTGCGCTCCACTTCGTACTCGGCGACGTCCAGCGCGTGGTGCTGGGATTTGAGTTCCGGGTTGTTGGCCATCGCCATATCCCGCCAGGTTTCGAAGCGATTGGGTTCCAGCGGCGGGATGGCGAACTGTCGGGGCAGAGGCGCCAGCTCTTCTATCTGTAACGGCTCACCGACTATCGCTTCGAGTTCGCGCAAGGCAGCGTCCTGGGTGTCCAACGATTCGATCTCTTCGGCCTGGGCCAGGCTCAGGCGCGCCTGGGTTTCCAGCAGGTCGGTACGGGTGCCCTCGCCGCCCTTGAGCAGCCGCTCATTGAGTTGCAGGCGCTCGGCATACGCGCGTTTCTGGGCGCGGCTCAGCTCGATCCGCTCCTGGGCCAGCAACGCCTGGCTGTAGGCACTCAACACCCGCACAGCCAGCTCCTGGCTCTTGCCGCGAAAGCGTTCATCGGCAAACAGCGCCTGCGCTGCGCCCTGGCGATAGCGCGCATAGGCTTCGTAATCGAGCAGCGGTTGCTGCAAGGTCAGGGTCGACGCATAGCTGCGGTAATCACGGTCGCTGGTGACATTGCCCACCGCTGTCGACTGGGTGACTTCGGACGCGTTGCGCGAGTTGTTGTAGCTCCAGGACAGGTTCGGCAGCAGTCCGGCGCGACCGATGATGCGGTTTTCCTCGCCGGCCTCGCGTTCCTGGATCGCTGCCTGGAACGTCGGATCATTACGCAGCGCCAGGTTATAGGCATCAAGCAATCCCAGCGCCTGGACCGAACCGCTACAGGCACAGCACAGGCTGAATACCAGCGCCTTCATTCTTCCACCAACGCCATGTGAGTCCGATCCAGCAAAGGTTTGAACAGGTAGTTGAGCATCGAGCGCTCACCGGTTTTGACGAAGGCTTCCACCGGCATCCCCGGGCGAATCTGCAAGCCATCGAGCTGGCGCATGCCGGCGGCGCTGACTTGGGCGCGTACGGTGTAATACGGTTCATCGGTGCGCTCGTCGACCTGGCGGTCGGCCGACACCAGCGTCACTTCCCCGGCGATGCGCGGCGTGGTGCTCTGGTTGAAGGCCGAGAACAGCAGTTCCACCGGCAAGCCCGGGTGCACTTTGTCGACCATCTGTACCGGCACCCGCGCTTCCACCAGCAACGGTTCGCCCTGGGGCACGATATCCATCAACGCCTGGCCGGGCTTGATCACACCGCCCTCTGTGTACACATCCAGCCCAACCACCACGCCGGCCGCCGGCGCGCGCACCAGGCTGTTGGCCAGTTCGAACTCAGCCGAGGCCAGGCGATTGCGCAGGTCGTCACTGCGGGTACGGGTTTCCGCCAGTTGGCCACGCAGGTCTTTCTGGAAGTCTTCGCCAAGCTGGCGGATGCGCAAGCGCAGTTCGAGGACTTGCCGTTGCAACTGGCCGATGCGGCCGAAATCCTCGGCAATCGCGCCGTCGAGCTGGGCGTAAAGGCGCTCACTTTCCAGCAGCCGATTGCGCGGGATATAGCCGTCCCGCGCCAGCTCCCGCAGGCCCTGCAGTTGTTCATTCATCGCGGTGCGTTGCAGCACTTTGCTGGCCTGGGAATCCCGCGTGCCGCGCAGTTGCGCCTCGGCCCCGGCGATGGTTTCCCGCAGGCCTTGCTGCTCCGTGGCCAGTGCCTGGGCGCGACTGCTGAACAGTTGCCGTTGCAGGCTCAAGGTGGCGGCAGCCTCCGGATCGTTCAGCAGTTCGGGAGCGAAGACGATGGCCGACAAGCCTTCACTCTCCGCACTCAAGCGCGCTTCGCTGGCCTGGGACGCAATAAACTGGCTGCGCAACGACTGCATCTGCCCGCGCAACGGTGTCTCCTTCAAGCGGATCAATACCTGACCGGCGCTCACCACCTCGCCATCGCGCACTTCGATCCGCTCGACGATCCCGCCCGCCGGGTGCTGCACCGTCTTGCGGTGCCCCGAGACCATGACCTTGCCCGACACCGCCACGCCTTTGTCCAACGGCGCCAGTGCGGCCCAGCCGAGAAACCCGGCAAACCCGCCGAGCACCAGCCACCAGCCCAGGCGCGCGTATTTTTTATCGTCCAGCGCCAGTACGTTATTCACGGGCGGCACGCTGTTGTCCGCCACAAGCACAGGTCGGTTCATGCTTTTTTTCCTTCACCGAGGCGGTAGCTCATGCTCATCGTCGACACCGGTTTGGGCGGCGCTGCCGCAGGTTTCTGCGTGGCCTCCAACACCCGAACAGTCGGCCCGAACGCTTGCAGCTGTCCGTCCCGCAGAATCAACAATTGATCGGTCAGGGTCAGCACGTTGGTCTTGTGGGTGATCAACACCAGCGTGCGGCGCTGCGTCTTGAGCGAAGTGATCGCTTGCAGCAAGGCCTGCTCACCGGCTTCATCGAGATTGGCGTTGGGCTCGTCCAGTACGATCAGCGCGGGCAAGCCGTACAGCGCCCGCGCCAGTGCGACACGTTGCTTCTGCCCGCCGGACAATCCGGCACCGCCCTCACCCAGTTGGGTGTCGTAGCCTTGGGGCAGTTGCAGGATCAGTTGATGCACGCCGGCCATTTGCGCGGCAGCCAGGACCTTGTCCGAATCCACCGCGCCGAAACGCGCGATGTTGTCGGCGATGCTGCCGGCGAACAGCTGGATGTCCTGTGGCAGATAACCAATGTGCGGGCCGAGTTGCTGCTTGTCCCATTGCGCCAGGTCCGCGCCGTCCAGGCGCACCTTGCCGGCCATTGGTGCCCAGGCCCCCACCAGCAGGCGCGCCAGCGTCGACTTGCCACAACCGGACGGCCCGATCACGCCCAGCACTTCACCGGCGGGAAGACTGAAGCCGAGGTTGGCCAACGCAGGTCGACGACTGCCCGGCGCACACGCGCTCACCTGCTCGACCGTCAACTGGCCGCTGGGCGTCGGCAAGCTCATGCGCTCCGTACGTGCGGGGTTGGCCGCCAGCATCAATGACAAACGCTCATAGGCCAGGCGTGCCGAACTCCACTGTTTCCACACGCCGATCAACTGGTCGATGGGGCTCAGTACCCGGCCCATCAGGATCGAACCGGCGATCATCATCCCCGGCGTAATCGCCCCTTGCACCGCCAGCAACGCGCCCAAACCGAGGACCAATGACTGCAACGCCAGGCGCACGCCCTTGGACCAGGCACTGATGGCCGCAGTCTTTTCACTGGCCAGGTTCTGCGCCGCCAGAAACGCCTGGTGCTGGGCAAACCAGCGTGCGCGCAAGGTCGCCAGCATGCCCATGGCTTCGATGGTTTCGGCGTTGCGCAGGTTGGACGTGGCCTGCTGACTGGCGCTGATGGACAGTTGCGTGGCCTGAGCCAACGGCGCCTGGCAGATGTGCTGGTTAACCCAGGCGAAGGCCACCAGGATCACCGCGCCGGCCAGGGCCAGCAGACCGAGCCAGGGGTGGAACAGGAAGATCACCAGCAGGTACACCGGGAACCACGGCGCATCAAAAAACGCGAACAGCGCCTGGCCGGTGGCGAACTGGCGCAAGGCCGTCAAGTCGCTGAGCGCCTGCCCCGCCGCCTGGGTGCCGCCTTTCAGTTGCGCCTCGAACGCGGCGTCGTACACCCGCTGGTTCAGGCGCATGTCCATCTGCGTGCCGAGGCGGATCACCACCTGGCTGCGCACCCACTCCAGCGCGCCCATCAAGCCGAACAAGCCGAGGATCATCAGCGTCAGCATCAACAGGGTCATCTCGTTGCCGGAGGCGAGCACCCGGTCATAGACCTGCAACATGTACAGCGCCGGGGCCAGCATCAGCAGGTTGATCACCGCCGAGAACAGGCCGATGTTAAGGAAGCCGCTTTTATAGGCGGTGAGGGCGGCCAGGGTTTCGTTGCCGGCATGGCGCATCGGGGAATTCTCATGGGGGAAATCGGGAAACACCGAAAGCCGATGAAGGCGTGATCCTTCATCGGCTTGTTTCATGCAGCCAAGGCGTCAGGCGGCCAGGGCGAAGTCCTGAGGCACGTCCTGCACGCCTACCAGGGCCACGTCGGCCGCCGCGAACGACGTCGAATCCGCATGAGCCACACCCGCTGCGGCCAGTTGGTCGAAGGTGGAGTTGACCGACAGGCTTGGGTCGATGTCCTTGAGCAGGGAATCGATCGCCGAGGCGAGTGCCGAACTGTCGCCGCTCATCAGGCCGTAGACGATCTGGTGCACCTGGCCCGCACGGCCTTCCGACTGCAGGCTCTCAAGGCCCAGGTTGGTAAAGCTGACTTCCTGGTTGGCGAGGCTGTAGCTACCGCCGGCAGCGCCGCCCGTCAGGACAGTGCCCAGGTTGAGGGCGTCGAGCGAACCCCACAACGTGTGCGACGGCGGGTTGAACAGGGTGTAGTGCAGGTCGCCGTCAGCGACCACCGCCGCATTGCTGACCGTGCTGGACACGCCATATTGGGTACCGTCGAACGGCCCAGGATTGAAACCACCAGTGTTCGAACCCTCTTTGACCGAGCCTTCACGGTGGTTCAGGTCGCCAAAGTAAGCCGACCAGTCGCTCAGGTACTCGGCAACGGTATTAGCGGCATAGGCCGTGCTGTATGAAATAGAAATGCTCATGCAAAACTCCAAGTCATGGGGTGGTAACTCCGCAGCAAGCCAGTGCCTGCTGTGGCTTTGCCCGTCACTGGGCAAAATCGGTCAGAACTGATATTCAACGGTGCCCTGCAGGGTGCGCCCACGGCCGAGGGTGAAGGCCAGCACGTCGCCCAGCGGCACCAGGTACGCGCGGTCGGTGACGTTTTCCATGGCCAGGCGCAGCGTCAACTGATCAGTAGCGCGGTAGCTGCTGTAAAGGTCGTAGACGGTGTAGGGCTTCCAGTCAGCGGGGTAAACGCCGGTTTGCGAGGTGGTCACGCCGACGCCGCCTTTTACGTAGTAACCGGCGCTGTAGCGGGCGCGGACACCCACATCCAGCTTGCGCTCGAAGAAACGCGCGCCCAGCGTCGCGGTGCCACGGTCCATCGGCATGTGTTCGGAGGAACCAAGGATGGCGTTGCAACTCACGGCGGCATTGGCCACGTTGTCCGGCACCATGGCGTCCACCGGGCTACGGTTACCTGGCCGGCTCTGGATCTTGGTCACGCCGCCGAGCCAGGCGGTGTTGCTGCAGAACTTGTTGCTGCCGAGCATGCGGGTGTAGTTGACCTGGCCGTAGGCAAACCCGGCGTCGTAATCCAGTTGGTACTCGAGGCCGCGAAAACGGGTGGTCTCCAGGTTGTTCACATACGCCGCATTGCCAATGTTGGCGATGCCATAACCTGGCGGCTGTACCCCCAAGGCCATATAGGAGAAGTCATCGACGCGAGTGTTGAAGTAGGACACTTTCACGCCCACACGGTCGTCTGCGAACAGCAGGTCTTCCTTGAGCACGTTGAACCCGACCTCCCACGCCGTGGACTTCTCGGGCTTCAAGTAGGGGTTGGGCAGGATCGATTCCGAACCACCGCCATGGGGCCGGCCGCTGACGAGGGTTTCGGTGACCGCCGGAGGACGCCAGCCCTTGCCGTACGTGGCAAACAGTTGCAGCCAGTCGACACCCGGCTTGATCGACAGGCCGAAGGTCGGCGAGAAATGCCCCTCCTCCCGGTCAACGTCGTAGCCCACGGGTACGCCGATCTGGCGGGTGGTGCCGATGATGAAGGTGCGGGTGTTCAAGCCGGTTTCGCCCCGCAACCGATAGCGGTCGTAACGCAGCCCGGCATTCAGGTTCAGCCAGTCGTCGTAGTCGTAATCCAGGCGACCGAACAGGCTGCCCATCGCCCGGTCACCTTTGGGGGTGATGCTTTCCAGCGCGGAAGCCTCAACCGCAGAGCCAGCCTCCACCGGCTGGTTGGAGTCCGGCCGGACCTTGTCGTAGAAAAACTCCAGCCCGTAGTTGGCCTTGAGCACGGACAGCTCGCTCAAGGCAAAGGTCGAGGTGTTCTGTGCCTGAACGCCATAGGTGTCGGTTTGATAGGTCACGTCGTAGCCGGGTGTGCGGCCACGGGCCAGCGTGGACTGGTCGTTGCGGGTGTCGACGGCGTAAAGCTTGGCCTTGAAGTCGATCAGCGGATTGTCCGGCGTGTAGCTGTAGTCCAGCGCGAGGTTCTGTGCTTTAACGTTGCTGCTGCCGAGCTTTTCCCATAATTGAGGTTTTTCGGCGGTCATCATGTTGACGTCGTCGTAGTCGACTTCGGTCAACAGGTAACTCAGTTGCAAACGCTGGTCAGCCGGCAGGTTGAGACCGAGCTTGAGCAAACGCGAACGCATCACCGAGCCCGAATAGGCGACCTGGGTATTCTTGATGCGATCCTGGCTGGCCGGTATGAACGCCGTGCCGGTACGCAGGTCGCCGATGCTGCCCTGGGTGCCGGGGTCGTAATCCCCCAGATGCCGCTCACTGGCCGCCACCAGCATGTCCCACACATCGGTGCCGACGGCAAACGCCGAACTGCCGATAAAGTGCGTACCGTTGCTGAGCCCGCCGAGGCCCGTGGTGACACGAATGCGCCCGCCGATTTGCTTGCCGTCCTTGAGCAGGTCAGCCGCCTCCACGGTACGAAAGTTGGCAACCCCGCCAATCACTCCCGCACCGCCCATGGTGGAGGTCGCGCCCTTTTCGATCACCACCTCGGACAGCAACTCAGGGTCGACATACAACGTGCCGTTACGTTGCTGGTGACCGCTCTGCTGATAATTCTGGCGCATGCCGTCGACCGACATGTTGACCCGGCCATAGTCCTGGATCCCGCGAATATTCACCGACAGGCCCGGGTCCTGCTGACTGACCGCCGAGTAGACCCCAGGGGCCTCTTCCAGCATCTCGGCGGCATGGCGCGGCGGGTTGCGATCCAACTGTTCACGCCCCACCACACTGACCGAGCGCGGCGATGAGTACACCCAGTCACTCCTGTGCTGGCCGGTGATCGTGGTGGTCGCCAATGCCAACGCAGCGTTGGCCGGCTGTTCAACCCGGGTCAGGGTGACCTGACGGGCGCCGGTAAAGCGATATTCCACCGGGGCGGCACCGAGCAAACGGCCCAGGCCTTCGTGCACACTGAAGCTGCCCTTGAGCGCGGTGCTGCTCAACCCTTGCAGGCGCTGGCTGTCGAACAGCACCTGCAAGCCGGCCTGGTCGGCGAAGCTCAGCACGGCGCTGCCCAAGGGTTGCGCGGCGATGTCAAACATCAAGGTGGCGGGCTGCGACGCACCAGCCGGTGCCTCGGCGGCCTGCACCTGGCAGGCAGAGGCGAACAGCCCCAAGTGAATGGCAAGGGCCAACCGGCTACCGGTATTGCGCCCCTTGGTGATTGCAGACATCGACGTTATCCCTTCGCTGACCATTCTTGTTTATGCGAATACTTCTCACTTAACAGGACGTGTCAGGCGTCGGAACTCAGTAAGGTTTTTTTGAAAGTTTTTTCGAAGGGCGTAAATGGGGCCCGGCGACCCCATCAATAGATCAGGCTCAGCCCCGCCAGATCGAAGCGCTGCACCTGCAATTCTTCGGTCAGGGTACCGAGGGCGGTGTCGAGCATGTCGAGACGGAACACGCCGCTGACTTCACGGGTGCCCAGGTCGGCGTCGGTCAGCACCACCTTGCCAGGCCGGTAGCGGTTGAGTTGCTCGATGACCTTGGCCAGTGGCAACCGGTCGAAGATCAGCACGCCCCGGCGCCAACTGGTGGCGCGCTCCAGATCGAGGTCATCAAGGGCGACCACGCCGTTTTCGGGACTGTAGCGCGCAGCCTGGCCTTCCTTGAGCACGGTTTCTTTCTGCGGCAGCGCCTGGAGCGTCACTGCCACACTGTGCTGCAACACGCCGACCCAGGCCTGCCGGTCATCTTCCCGCTCGACCACAAACCGCGTGCCAAGGGCGCGGGTTTGCCCGCTGGCGCTCTGCACCACGAACGGCCGCTTTTCCTCGCCGGCCATCGGCGCCACATCAAAGATCGCCGAGCCCTTGATCAGGCTGATGCGCCGCTGCACGCCGTCAAACTCCAGCTTGATTGCACTCGCGGAATCCAGTTGCACGCTGCTGCCGTCGGCCAGGTGCACGGTGCGCACTTCGCCCTTGTGGGTCACGTAATCGGCCTGCAGGTGCAGCAACGCTTCGGGCCCGCGCACCCAGCCGGCGGCGGCTATCACCAGCAACAGCACGACACTCGCCGCCACGCGCCACGGCTTGCGGCGCCGAGAGCCGCGCACCGGCGCAGCGGCGGAAGCCGGGCGCTGGCGATGCACCGTCTCATCGCGATGCACCTCGCCCAGCGCCGCCCACGTCTGCTCGGCAAAACGCAGCGCAGCTTCATGGCGGCTGTCCCTGGCGATCCATTGGCGCAACTCGGCCTGTTCCTGATCGGTCAGGGCGCCGGCGTGCAGGCGCACCGCCCAATCGGCAGCCGCCTCGGTAATGCTGTGCTGTTGCGGACCTGGGCTATTCACGTGTGAATCTCGAATTTTTCGTTATGTAACGCTGTGACGTTTGACCCCAGGTTTGTCGGTAATTCATTCGTCGGATGGCCCCGCCTCGCCTTCCTGCAAACGCTGCATGACATACGCCAGCGCCTTGGCCAGGTGCTTTTGCACTGAGCTGTCGGAAATATCCAGGTGTCGTGCAACCTGGGCATGGGTCATGCCCTCGATGCGGTTGAGGCGGAAAATCTGCCGGGTACGCTCCGGCAATTCCGCCAGTGCCTGCTTCAATGCCTGCCGCTGTTGCTGCGCCATTGCCTGAGCCTCCAACCCGGCCATTTCGTCTTCAATCTCGGCCAGCGCCTCGTGGGGCACGGAGTCGGTCTTGCGCCGTGCCTCCTGGCGAATATGGTCGATCAGCAGATTGCTGGCCGTGCGATAGAGATAGCCCTGGGAATTGTCGATGCGTTCGCCGACCGGCTTTTGCGCCAGGCGCAGGAAACTCTCCTGCACCAGGTCTGCGGCCAACTGCGGGTCCCGTACCTTGCGCGCGAGATACCCGCGCAGGGTATCGGCGTGCTTGAGAAACAGGCCTTTGAGATCCACGTCCGACAAACCGACTCCCTGGAATGTAAAGGAAACAGGCGGGCATCTTAAGCGTTGTCGAGAATGATTTTCAATTGATATCAACTCTGATCTGCATAACGGTGGTTTTCATTCTGCGTTCGATAATCGAACGCTTCCCACCCAGGTGATTGACCAAATTAACCATCCAGTACATTTTATCGGCATACATAAAAACAACAGTGGAGAACCCTTCATGCCGCCCATCGTGCTGGTGCTCAACGGCCCCAATCTCAACCTGCTCGGCACCCGCGAGCCGGCCACTTATGGCCATGAAACCCTGGCCGACGTCGCCGCCCTGTGTGGCCGCAGCGCCGAACAGCTGGGACTGAAAGTCGAATTCCGCCAGACCAACCACGAAGGCGAATTGCTGGACTGGATCCACGGCGCCCGCGCCCGTTGCGCCGGCATCGTGATCAACCCGGCGGCCTGGACCCACACCTCGGTGGCGATCCGCGACGCGCTGGTGGCCAGTGAAGTGCCGGTGATCGAAGTGCATTTGTCCAACGTGCATGCCCGGGAAGCCTTCCGTCATCACTCCTTTGTGTCACCGATTGCCAAGGCGGTGCTGGCCGGATTTGGCAGCCACGGTTATCACCTGGCCCTCGAACATTTCAGCAAGACCTTGAAGGGATGAGCCCGGTGTCCAAACGTCGAATTCTCGCCGGCCTGATAGGCGCAGGCATCCAGGCTTCCCGTACTCCGGCCCTGCACGAGCGCGAAGGCGATGCACAGGGCCTGCGTTACCTGTATCGCCTGATCGACCTCGACCAGTTGCAAACAGATACCCGCGCCCTGCCCGACCTGTTGATGGCCGCCGAGCAGATGAACTTCACCGGCTTGAACATCACCTACCCGTGCAAGCAGGCGATCCTGCCGCTGCTGGACGAACTGTCGCCCGAAGCGCGGGGCATCGGCGCGGTGAATACCGTGGTGCTTTGCGACGGTAAACGCATCGGCCACAACACCGACTGCCTGGGCTTTGCCGAAGGTTTTCGTCGGGGCTTGAGTGATGTGGCTCGCACGTTCGTGGTGCAAATGGGCGCAGGCGGTGCCGGCGCGGCAGTGGCCCATGCGCTGCTGGGCGAAGGCGTGGAACGCTTGAGTATTTTTGACGTGGACGCCGAGCGCGCCCGCAGCCTGGCGGATAACCTCAACCAGCATTTCGGTGCCGGTCGGGCCCAGGCAGGCAATGACCTGGAAAGCGCCATGGCCGAGGCCGATGGCCTGGTGAATACCACGCCGATGGGCATGGCCAAGTTGCCGGGCATGCCGGTGCCGCTGCACACGTTGCGCGCTGATTTGTGGGTGGCGGAGATTGTGTATTTCCCGCTGGAAACCGAACTGCTGCGCAACGCCCGCGCCCTGGGTTGCCGCACCCTGGATGGCGGCAACATGGCGGTGTTTCAGGCGGTGAAGGCGTTTGAGTTGTTCAGTGGCGAAGTGGCGGATGCCGAGAGAATGCTCGCGCACTTCCGAAGCATGAACATCTAACTGCAGAAACGGGATCAAAAATGTGGGAGCGGGCTTGCTCGCGAAGGCGGTGGATCAGCCAAACATCCGGCGACTGACACTCCGCCTTCGCGAGCAAGTCGAATCGTCGCACCGCCGCTCCCACATTTTGCTCAGTGTTGAACTCAGGCCTGCAAATAGCGTAACACCGACTCGCAGATCATCGCCCGATGCCGCTGCTTGACCGACTCATCCGACAACTCGATCTGAAAGATCTCGCTGAAGGTGTGGCGGTTCGACACCCGGTAAAAACTGAACGAGTTGATCAGCAGGTGCACGTCCAGCGGCTCCAGCCCTTCGCGGAACAGCCCCATCTCCGCACCCCGGCGCAACGTAGTGCCGAGGGCTTCGAGGATGTTGCTGTTCATCGCCTTGATCGACGTCGACTGCTTTACGTACTCGGCGTTGTGAATGTTCTCGATGCTCACGATCCGCACAAAATCCACGTTCTGATCGTGGTGATCAAAGGTGAATTCCACCAGCCGGCGGATCGCTTCCCGGGGCTCCAGGGCCGTCAGGTTCATCCGGGTCTCGGTGTTGCGAATGTCGCCGTAGAGCTTCTCCAGCACCTCGACGTAGAGCTGTTCCTTGCTGCCGAAGTAGTAATAGATCATGCGCTTGGAGGTCTGGATACGCTCCGCGATCGCGTCCACTCGGGCGCCGGACAGGCCCTGCTGAACAAACTCGACGATGGCTTCCTGGAGAATGTTCTCGCGGGTCTTTTCCGGGTTGTTCTTGCGGCTCTTGCGCGGCGCAGTGGCCGCGGCGGGAAGCTCGGAAGTCAGGGTCATGGTGCGCTCACGGCCTTAGGTGCAGGCGGTGATTATGGGCCGCGCCGCACGCCGAAGGAAGCGCCGGCACCTTACAACCTGGCTTGGCGCGTCGCACCGCTGCGGGACTTGGCCATGGCGGCCAGGCGCACCGCCACGTTGGCCGCGCCGTAACCGGTGTAGCCGTTCCTGCGCTGGATGATCTCGAAGAAAAACCGTCCTTCGAACGGCTCGGTGTAGACGTGAAACAGTTCACCGCCCTGGGCATCGCGGTCGTACAGCACGTTGTAGTACGCCAACTGGCTGAGGAACTCGTCGTCGAAATCAAACCGCGCTGCCAGGTCATCGTAGTAGTTCAGCGGAATATCCAGCAGCGGCACACCGGCATCCTTGGCCCGGCTGACCTCACTGAAAATGTCCGCGCAGTCGAAGGCAATGTGGTGCACGCCCGAGCCACGATAGCTCGACAGCGCGTGGGAAATCGCGGTGTTGCGGTTCTCGGAAATATTCAGCGGCAGGCGAATCGAGCTGCAGCGGCTGCGCAGTGCCCGGCTTTTCACCAGGCCGTAGGGGTCGGGCAGCACCACTTCGTCATCGGCTTCGAAATCCAGCAGGCTTTTGTAGAACAGCACCCAACTGTCGAGGCTGTCGGCAGGCAAGGCCATGGCCATGTGGTCGATGCGCAGCAGGCCGCCGCTGGCAGCGCTCGCGGTTTGCAGGTTGAAATCGGTGTCGTAGAGGCCGCCTTCGTTCTGGTCGACGAGGTAGATCAGGCTGCCATCCGGTGCACGAACGGCCGCCAGCTCCAGCTCGTTGGGGCCGACCAGGCCACGATACGGCTGGCCCTTGTAGGCCACCGCACGCTCCAGGGCCTTGGCGCTGTCCTTCACGCGGATCGCCGTGGCGCACAACGACGGGCCGTGGGCCTCGAAGAAGTTGTGGGCAAAGGAATAGGGTTCACAGTTGAGGATCAGGTTGATATCGCCCTGGCGCAGCAGGCTCACGCTCTTGGAGCGATGCTGCCCGGCCTTGACGAAGCCCAGGCGCTCCAGCCATGAAGTGAGCTTGGCACCGAGGTTTTCATCCACGGCAAATTCCAGGAATTCAATGCCGTCGTATTCGCTGGCGGCCGGGGTTTCAAACAGAATCTCTGGGACAGGTTTGGCTTCCTCCGCCAGCCGCTGGCGAGTCTTCTCTTCCAGGTACAGCAGCGAGCGCAGGCCGTCGGCGGCGTTGGCCCGAGTCGGCGCGGCGCGGAAGCCGTCGTTGAAGATTTCCAACGACAACGGACCGGTGTAGCCGCTCTTGATGATGGGTGCAAGGAAGCCCGCCAGGTCGAACTCGCCTTGCCCGGGGAAGCAGCGGAAATGCCGGCTCCATTCCAGTACATCCATGGCCAGGATCGGCGCGTCAGCCATCTGCACAAAGAAAATCTTGTCGCCGGGAATCTCGGCAATGGCGCTCGGGTCGCCCTTGAGGGACAGGGTGTGGAAGCTGTCGAGCAACACGCCCAGGCTCGGATGATCGATCTTGCGCACCAGGTTCCACACCTGTTGCCACGTGTTGACGTGCCGGCCCCAGGCCAACGCTTCATAGCCAATGCGCAGGCCACGCCGGCTAGCGTGTTCGGCCAGCAGGCTCAGGTCATCCAGTAGAATGCTTTCATCGCCAACAGAATCGGCTGACGCGTTACTGCACACCAGCACCAGGTCGGTGCCCAGCTCCTGCATCAAGTCGAACTTGCGCTCGGCTCGTTCAAGGTTGCGCGCCAGGCGGTCGCGGCGGCAGCCTTCAAAATCCCGGAACGGCTGGAACAAGGTGATGGCAATGCCGAGGTCGGCGCACATCTGCCTAACTTCCCGCGGACTGCCGTCGTAATACAGCAGATCGTTTTCGAAGATTTCCACGCCATCAAACCCGGCAGCGGCGATGGCTTCGAGTTTTTCCGGCAAGGTTCCGCTCAAGGAAACGGTGGCGATGGAGCGTTGCATGGGGCGACTCCCGGCAGATGAAGCAGGTCTTATTTACGGCAAATTATTGGCCGCCAGGTTCATCACAGCAATTGAAATGTACGAACCGGTTAGTTTTATGGGCGATTATCGAACAGAATGGCAATCGGCGAATTGACGATTTTTTAGCCTCTGCGCACCATCGACAGCACATTGAGTCCCGCTCGGGTTGAGTGGCCTCGGTTAACCAAGACCCTGAACACACCATAAAAATTTCAAAAAAACGGGTACTTCCTCATGCCTTCGCAAAATCCCGCCGTGGCCGTGCGCCACAGCAATCCCCATAGCGGCATCGGCGACAAAATCCGTGGCGCCATGGCTGTCGGTAAAACCCGCTGGGGCATGCTGGCCCTGGTGTTTTTCGCCACCACCCTGAACTACATCGACCGCGCCGCCCTCGGCGTGATGCAACCGATCCTGGCCAAGGAAATGAGCTGGACGGCGATGGACTACGCCAACATCAACTTCTGGTTCCAGGTGGGTTACGCCATCGGCTTTGTGCTGCAAGGTCGGCTGATCGACCGGGTCGGCGTCAAGCGCGTGTTCTTCTGCGCGGTGCTGCTGTGGAGCCTGGCCACCGGCGCCCACGGCCTGGCCACCTCGGCGGTGGGCTTTATGGTCTGCCGGTTCATTCTCGGTTTGACCGAAGCCGCCAACTACCCGGCCTGCGTCAAGACCACCCGCTTGTGGTTCCCTGCCGGCGAGCGTGCCGTGGCCACCGGGATCTTCAATGCCGGCACCAACGTCGGCGCGATGATGACGCCGATGCTGCTGCCGCTGATCCTTCACGTGTGGGGTTGGCAGGCCGCCTTCCTGTGCATGTCGGCACTGGGCGGGATCTGGCTGCTGTTCTGGGGCCTCAAGTACTACAACCCGGAAGACCATCCGAGCGTGAAGCAATCGGAACTGGACTACGTGCAGCAGGAAGTCGAACCGGAACAACCCCGCGTGCCGTTCAGCCGCATCCTGCGGATGCGCGGCACCTGGGCCTTCGCCCTCGCCTACTCGATGACCGCACCGGTGTTCTGGTTCTACCTGTATTGGTTGCCGCCGTTCCTGAATCAGCAATACAACCTGGGCATCAACGTGACCCAGATGGGCATCCCGCTGATCATCATTTACCTGACGGCGGACTTCGGCAGCATTGGCGGCGGGATTCTGTCTTCGTTCCTGATCGGCCGTGGGATGAATCCGATCAAGGCGCGGCTGTTGTCGATGCTGCTGTTCGCCTGCTGCATCGTCGGGGTGATCATGGCCGCCGGTTCCAGCCAGCTGTGGGTCGCGGTGTTTGCCATCTCCCTGGCCATCGGCGCGCACCAGGCCTGGACGGCCAACATCTGGAGCCTGGTGATGGACTACACGCCCAAGCACATGATGAGTACGGTGTTTGGTTTTGGCGGCATGTGCGCGGCCATCGGCGGGATGTTCATGACCCAGATCGTCGGCCATATCCTGACCGTGACCAACAACAACTACACCGTGCTGTTCACCCTGATTCCGGCGATGTACTTCATCGCGCTGATCTGGATGTACTTCATGGCGCCGCGCAAGATTCCGACCGTCGAGGTCTGAATTTCCTACCTGCGCCGCTGCTGCCAGGCAGCGGCCAACCCGCTCAGACAAATCACCCCGATCCCGACCACCGTGGTCAGGTCCGGGGTGTGGTTAAACACCAGCCAGCCCAACAACCCCGCAAACACGATCTGGCAATAGCCGAACGGCGCCAGCAAGGCCGGTGCCGCGAAGCGGAAGGCCTGGGTCAGCATCAAGTGCGCGGTCATCCCGCAACTGCCCAGCGCCAGCATCAACACCCCATGCCACAGGCTCGGCACTTGCCAGAAGAACGGCACCAGCGCACTCATCACCAAGGTGTTGCACAGCCCGGCGAAGAAGTTGCTGGTGGTGGGCGTGTCGTACTTGCTGAGGATGCGGGTGAGCAGTTGGTAGAAGCAGAAGAACAGCGCGGACGTCAGAGGCAACAACACCGCCGGGGTGAACAGCTCACCGCCGGGGTGCACAATGATCAACACCCCGATGAACCCGCAAATCACCGCCAGCCATTGGCCACGGGTCACGTGCTCACCCAGCAGCGGCACCGACAAGGCGGTGACCAGAATCGGCGCAAGAAAGTTGACCGCCGTGGCCTCGGCCAACGGGATAAAGTGCAACGCCGCCGTGAAAAACAGGCTGGTGCCCAGCAGACACAAGGCCCGCGCCACCTGCAGCAACGGTCGTTTACTGCGCAGTACCCGCAGCCCTGATTGCGGCAGGAAAATCCCGGCCATCAAGAGTGTGTGCACCAGGTAACGGGCCCACACCACCATCACGATCGGGTAGAACCCGGCCAGGTATTTGGACAGCGCGTCGTGGCTGGAAAACAGAAAAGTAGCCACCACAATCAGCAAAATGCCTTTGAGGGGGTGGTTGACGCCGGAAAGTGGGGTGCTGAGGGTCATTGCATTCTCTTGAGTGGCAGGCTGAAATGACCGCCGCATACCGCGGCATAATCTAGAACGGGTAAAGCGCCTCGCTCAAGAGCATAACCAAACACTGTTCGAACAGCGCACTAAATTGCGGTTTTCCAGTCCAACGCTTCACGCCGCCCCGCCCACTGCGCGTTTTTTTAACCAAGGCCTTCGTACCATGAAAAAAACCCTGTTGATTCTTTCGACCCTGGCGCTGCTCAGCGCCTGCGACAAGCAAGCCGAGACCGCCAAGGCGCCGGCACCGCCCTCCGTCCAAGCGACGCTGGTACCGGAAGTGCTGCCCACCGACAAATGGGTCGGCAAGTGGATTGGCGTCGAAGGCCTGAACCTGACCATCGCCAAGGACGACAGCATCGGCCGTGGCCACTATGTACTGACCATGAAATACGGCCTGGATGACGATGATTCCGGCACCTTCAAGGGCCAGGCATCCGAAGACGGCATCACCTTTGAACGCCCGGACGGCCCGCAGATCCTGAGCGCCGGCGACGGCGAAGCCACTGGCCTGAAATGGCTGGCCGACAAGAAGGACTGCCTGATCGTCGACACCGGCGAAGGCTATTGCCGCGACTGACAGAAGCTTCATATAGGCCGGCCGACACAGCGTTTAGCATCGTCAGACAGCCGGACTGGCGCCAACCCTACACACCAACAACACTGAGCTGCAGAACCATCAAGAGGATTGCCACATGCTATGGAAAAAAGGCCGACGCAGCGACAACGTGGTGGACGCCCGCGATGACAGTGGCGGCGGTGGCGGTGGCATGCGTTTTGGCGGCGGCAAGGGCCTGAGCCTGACGGCCATCGTGCTGATCGTCGGCATCGGCTGGCTGACCGGCCAGGACCCGATGCAGATCCTCGGGCAACTCAGCGGCCAGCTCACCGAGCAAGCGCCCTCCGTCAGCCCGCAAACCCGCCAGGCGCCACCGGCCAATGATGAACAGGTCGACTTCGTGCGCGCCGTCCTCGGCGACACCGAAGACACCTGGGCCCAGGTGTTCCAGGAAAACGGCCTGACCTACAAGAACCCCAAATTGATCCTGTTCCGCGGTCGGGTGAACTCCGCCTGCGGTGGCGCCACCTCCGCCAGCGGGCCGTTCTATTGCCCGGCAGACCAACAGGTATACCTGGACCTGGATTTCTTCCGGGAAATGTCCCAACGCTTCAAGGCCGCCGGGGATTTCGCCCAGGCCTACGTGATTGCCCATGAAGTCGGACACCACGTTCAGACGCTGCTGGGCATCTCGGCGAAGATTCAGGCAGCCCGCCAGCAAGGCCGGCAGATGCAAGGCGACGGCGGCCTGCTGGTACGCCAGGAACTGCAAGCCGACTGCTTCGCCGGTGTGTGGGCCAACCGGGCGCAAAAGCGCCTGAACTGGCTGGAGCCTGGCGACATTGAAGAAGCATTGAATGCGGCCAACGCCATCGGCGATGACCGCTTGCAGCAACAGGGCCAGGGCCGCGTGGTACCTGACTCGTTTACCCACGGTACCTCGGCACAGCGGGTTCGCTGGTTCAAGACCGGCTTCGCCCAGGGCCAGATCACTCAATGCGACACCTTTACCGCCAAGAGCCTTTAAATGAATAAACGACTGGGTCTGCTGTTAGGTTTGTTGATCACCTGTTCCTCCTCCACCTGGGCCGCCGAGCATGGCGTCAAGGTGGTCAGCCCCGATCGTTTTCACCTGGATGCCGGCGACCTGAGCGTCGGCTTGAGCCAGGACTGGCGCCAGCCGCTGCCTCAAGTCACCCGCGCGCTGATCATCGTGCATGGCCGCCTGCGCAACGCCATGACCTACCTGGACAGCGGCGAAAAGGCCGCCAAAGACGCAGGACAAAACGCCAACACCCTGGTGATTGCGCCGCAGTTTCTCAACCAGACCGACATCAAGCGCAACCAGGTCGACAACCAGACCCTGCGCTGGAACAGCAACGACTGGATGGCCGGCGAGCCGTCCACCGGCCCGGGCCAGATCAGCTCCTACGGCGCGCTGGACCAGATCATCAAGCACCTGGGCAACCGCAAGCTGTTCCCGAACCTGAAGGAAATCGTGGTGGCCGGTCATTCCGGCGGCGGCCAGGTGGTGCAGCGTTTTGCCCTGACCGGGCATGATCACCCGCTGCTGCAAACCGAAGGCATCAGCTTGCGCTACGTGGTGGCGAACCCTTCGTCCTACGCCTACTTCAGCCCGCAGCGTCCGGTGAAGTTCGATGTTTCCAGTTGCCCTGATTTCAATGACTGGAAATACGGCATGCAAAACCTGCCGGCCTATGCCAAGGGGCAAAGTGCCGAGCAACTCGAGCAGGCTTACGTTTCGCGTAATGTCACTTACCTGCTGGGCCAGCAGGACACCGACCCGAATCACCCGGCGCTGGATAAGAGCTGCGGGGCTGAAACCCAGGGCGCGTATCGCTTGATTCGCGGGCACAACTACTTTGACTACCTCAAGCAGCGGCACCCGCAGTTGGGCCACAAGCTGGTGGAAGTGCCGGGGGTTGGGCATGACGGGGACAAGATGTTTACGTCGCCTGAAGGGCAGAAGGTGTTGTTTCCATAACCACTGAAGAAACCGGATCAAAAATGTGGGAGCTGGCTTGCCTGCGATGGCATCACCTGGGTGTTACTGATACACCGCGGTGTCTGCATCGCAGGCAAGCCAGCTCCCACATTTGATCTTCATTGCCTGGGGTTAGAGCATCCGGCGCAATACCGCGCAATCTTCGGCATGCCAATCCGCGAGCTCCGGCCACGGGTTATCCGGCAAGTTAACCAACACCGTCTTGGTCCCCGCCGCCCGCCCACAATCCAGATCAAAGCGGTAATCACCGACCATCACCATCTCTTGCGGCGTCACTTCCCACGCTCGCGCCAGCTTCAACAAACCACCCGGATCAGGCTTGGGCGGCGCATCATCGCGCCCCAACACATCCTCAACCGCAAAGCAGTCCGCCAAGCCGATCGCCTGCAACGTCACATGGGCCAGCTCCCGCGCATTGCGCGTCAGGATGCCCAGCCGATAACCGCGCCCGGCCAATTCCCGCACCAACTCCACCGCACCGGTCGCCGCCACCGAGCCCAGCGCCAACTCGCGCTCATGCTCCAGCAGCCACGCATGCTTGGCTGCTGCTTCGTCGGCGGGCAATGCCGCCAGGTGCGTAAGAATGTCGTCAGTCGCCGGAATATCCAACGCTACGCGAATCGCCGCAAAATCATGCACGGCCACCGTCAGGGTGCCATCCATGTCGAACACCCAATGCTTCACATCACTCAGGCTCATGCCCAATCCTTGCGATGACGAATCAAGCCTTCCTGGGTGACCGACGCCACCAGTTGCCCGGCGCGGTTGTACACACTGCCCCGGGAGAACCCACGGGAATTGCCGGCCCACGGGCTGTCCATGGCGTAGAGCAACCAGTCATCGGCACGCAGGTCGGCGTGGAACCACAGCGCGTGGTCGAGACTGGCGACTTGCATGTCTTTCTGCCAAACCGTCTTGCCATGGGGCAGCAGCGAAGTGGTCAGCAGGCCGAAATCCGAGGCGTAAGCCAGCAGGTATTTGTGCAGCGCCGGTGAGTCAGCCAACGCGCCATCCGCACGAAACCACACGTATTTGACCGGGTCGGACGGCTGCGGGTTGTACGGGTCTTTCTCGGTCACCGGCCGCACTTCGATCGGCTTGGGGCACAGCAGTTTTTCGCGCATGTGCTCAGGAATCAGGTGCGCGCGCTGCTGGGTCAGCTCCAGCTCCGAGGGCAGGTTTTCCGGGCCGACCACCACGGGCATGGTGGTCTGATGCTCGAAGCCTGCTTCGTCGTACTGGAACGAAGCGCTGCAGGTGAAGATCGGGTTGCCCTTCTGGATCGCCGTCACCCGGCGCGTGCTGAAACTGCCGCCATCGCGCACCCGGTCGACCGAATACACCACCGGCAACGCCGCATCGCCCGGGCGCAGGAAGTAACCGTGCAACGAATGCACATGCCGCGCCTCTTCAACGGTCTGGCTGGCCGCCGACAGCGACTGGCCGAGCACTTGGCCGCCGAACAGCTGGCGAAAGCCCAGGTCCTGGCTGCGGCCGCGAAAGAGGTTTTCCTCGATCGGCTCCAGGGTCAGCAGGTCCACCAGATCTTCCAACACTTGGCTCATAGAGCATCTCCTACAACAATCTATTGGGCATTCCGGGCTGCTTATCCGTGCAGCGTGTCCAACCATTGGGCGCGGGTGATGCGATACAACACATGATGCCGCACCGGGTCATCCGCTGCGACCTTGGGGTGTTCAAAATCTGCCAGGGGATCGTAATGCATACCGATGGCCTGCATGACTTTTTGTGATGGCAGATTGGCTTCAGTGGTAAACGAAACGATCTCGTCCAGCTTCAGCCGGTCGAAACCACAGCGCAGGGCGGTCCAGGCGGCTTCGCTGGCGTAGCCCAGGCCCCAGTGTTCCTTGGCCAGGCGCCAGCCGATTTCCACCGCCGGGGTGAACGGCGCCTCGAAGCTGACATTCAGCAAGCCGGTGAGGCCGATGAATTCGCCGCTATCTTTACGCTGCAACGCCCACAGGCCAAAACCGTATTCGGCAAAATGGCCGCGAATACGCCCGATCAGCGCAGCGCTTTCCAGGCGGCTCAAGGTGGCCGGGAAATAACGCATCACCTGCGGGTCGGCGCACATGCGCGCAAACTCCGGCAAGTCGGCATCGCTCCATTGGCGCAGCACCAAGCGTGCGCTTTCCAATTGCAGTATTGGCTCCATTGATCCCCCTCCCTTGCCATGTGCGTGAGTGTAACGCGCTGTTAAGATCCGTCGCTGGTTCCCGTCAGAAATCGCCATGCCTTTGCCACTGATCTACCACGACGACTACAGCCCCGAGTTCCCGGCAGACCACCGCTTCCCCATGGATAAATTCCGCCTGTTGCGTGACCATCTGGTAGAGAGCGGCCTGACCCGGGACAGCCAATTGCTGCGACCGGAACTCTGCCCAGCCGAGATTCTGGCCCTGGCCCATGAACCTGGGTATATCGAACGCTACATGAGCGGCGAGTTGTCCCGCGAAGACCAGCGGCGCCTCGGCCTGCCCTGGAGCGAAGCCCTGGCCCGGCGCACCGTGCGCGCGGTGGGCGGCTCGTTGCTGGCGGCCGAGCAGGCCCTTGAGCATGGTCTGGCCTGCCACCTGGCCGGCGGCACCCACCACGCCCACTACGATTACCCGGCGGGTTTCTGCATCTTCAATGACCTGGCGGTGATCAGCCATTACCTGCTGGCCAGCGGCCAGGTCAACCGGGTGCTGATCTTCGATTGCGACGTGCACCAGGGCGACGGTACCGCGCGCATCTTGCACGACACCCCGGACGCGATCACCGTGTCCCTGCACTGCGAAAAGAACTTCCCCGCCCGCAAGGCCGAAAGCGACTGGGACATCCCGCTGCCGATGGGCATGGGCGACGCGGACTACCTCAAGGTGGTCGACGATGCCCTCAATTACCTGCTGCCGCTGTATCAGCCCGACCTGGTGCTGTATGACGCCGGCGTAGATGTGCACAAGGACGACGCCCTCGGCTACCTCAAGCTGACAGACCAAGGCGTCGCCGCCCGCGATGAAAGCGTGATGCGCCACTGCCTGGGCCGCGATATTCCGGTGGTCGGCGTGATCGGCGGCGGCTACAGCAAAGACCGCCCTGCCCTGGCCCGTCGCCACGGAATCCTGCACCACAGCGCGCAGCGGGTCTGGACGTCATCAGGTTGTCATTGAGTTATGCACCTTACCCACAATCGCTGTGGAACTGCCTGTGGATAACCTGAGTGAAAGCCGCTGCAAGCCATAAGTTGTATGGCCTGCAGAAGGCTGTTCATTTTTTGATCAGGCAGGTTCGCCGTCCTCGGGTAGAATGCTCGGCCTACTTTGCCGAACCGCAGTTATCCCCATGCCCCAGACTCAAACCTCACCTCAACACGTCATCATCATCGGCGGCGGCCCCGCCGGGCTGATGGCCGCGGAAGTGTTGAGCCAGGCCGGGGTCCGGGTCGACGTGTACGACGGTATGCCGTCGGTGGGCCGCAAGTTTCTGCTGGCGGGCGTCGGCGGCATGAACATCACCCATTCCGAAGCCTACCCGGCGTTTTTGTCGCGCTACGCCGAGCGCGCGCCGTTCATGGCGCCATTGCTGCGTCAGTTCGGTGCCGAAGCGTTGTGCGAATGGATACATGGGCTGGGGATTGAAACCTTTGTCGGCAGTTCCGGCCGGGTGTTTCCTACCGACATGAAAGCCGCCCCGCTGCTGCGCGCCTGGCTCAAGCGCCTGCGGGACCAGGGCGTAGTTATCCACACCCGTCATCGCTGGGTGGGCTGGAATCCCGACGACAGCCTGCTTATCCACAGCCCCGAAGGCGACAAATGTGTGCGCGGGGATGCGGTGCTGCTGGCGTTGGGCGGCGGCAGCTGGTCGCGACTGGGTTCGGACGGGGCGTGGCTGAAGTTGCTGGAAGACAAAGGCGTGCCTTACGCAGCGTTGCAACCGAGTAACTGTGGCTTCGAGGTGTCGGCCTGGAGCGAATTGATGGTCAGCAAATTCGCCGGGGCGCCGTTGAAAAACGTCGCCATCGGGTTAGCGGACGATAAACCTCGGCTGGGTGAATGCGTGATCACCGCCACGGGCATCGAAGGCAGCCTGATCTACGCGTTGTCGGCGCCGATTCGTGAGGCGATCAACCGGGATGGATCAGCCACGGTGCATATCGACCTGTTGCCGGGCAAGCCGCTGGACAAGGTGATTGCGGCGTTGAGCAAGCCACGTGGCTCACGCTCGATGAGCAAGCATTTGCACAGTCAGTTGGGAGTGGACGGGGTGAAGGCGGCGCTGCTGCGGGAATTGACCCCGGCCGAGCATTTCAACGATCCAGCTCAGTTGGCGGCGGATATCAAGGCGTTGCCGCTGACGCTGGTGAAAACCCGGCCGATGGACGAAGCCATCAGTACGGCGGGCGGTGTGCCGTTTGAGGTACTGGATGAACGCTTGATGATCAAGCAATTGCCGGGTGTGTTTTGCGCAGGCGAGATGCTGGATTGGGAAGCACCGACGGGCGGGTACTTGCTGACGGGGTGTTTTGCCAGCGGGCGAGTGGCTGGGCGCGGCGTGCTGGAATGGCTGAAGAACTGATCGTTCCCACGCTCCGCGTGGGAACGCCGCTCAGGACGCTCCGCGTCCGCTTCTGAAGCTGACGCAGAGCGTCACAGGATGCATTCCCACGCAGAGCGTGGGAACGATCCTTAAGGCTTACTTCTTCTTACGCGGCCCAGTATTAAACGCAGGCACCTTGCGCACCGGCTTGATCGACGGCTCCGCCACCGACACTTCACCACTCTCCACCCACTTGCCCAGGTTGCGCTTGCCGCCACCGGACGCCTTGGGTTTCTTCGGCTTTTTCGGCTTCTTCACCACCTGGCCAGTGGCATCGGTATCCGGCACGCGATGCTCCGGTTCGAAGTCCTGCTCCATCTTCCGGGTCAATGTCTGACGGGTCAGCATCTCGATGGCCGACAGCATGTTTACTTCATCCGCACACACCAGGGAAATCGCCTCACCGGTGTTGCCCGCACGACCAGTACGGCCGATGCGGTGGATGTAATCCTCGGCCACGATCGGCAGGTCAAAGTTGACCACCAGTGGCAAGTCTTCGATATCCAGGCCACGGGCCGCTACGTCAGTAGCCACCAGAATCTGCACGTCACTGCTCTTGAAGCGATCCAGCGCGCGCTGGCGAGTGGCTTGTGGTTTGTCGCCGTGAATCCCGTCGGCATTGATGCCCAGACCTTGGAGCTTCTCTACCAGCGCATCCACGCCGTTGCGGGTCTTGGCGAACACCAGCACCTGCTTCCAGCGGCCCTTGCGCATCAGGTGCACAAACAGTTCCGCCTTGCGCTTCTTGTCCACCGGCACCACCCACTGCTTAACAGTATTGGCGGCAACGTTGCGCGGGCTGACTTCGACGGTCAGCGGATCAATCAGCATCTGCCCCGCCAACTGGCGGATCTCGTCGGAGAAGGTCGCGGAGAACAGCAAGGTCTGGCGCTTTTTCGGCAGCATGCGGTAGATGTTCGCCAGTTCTTCGGAGAAGCCCAAGTCGAGCATGCGGTCGGCTTCGTCCAGCACCAGAGTTTGCAGCTGGTTGAGTTTCAGCGCGTTCTGGCGGAACAGGTCGATCAGGCGGCCAGGGGTGGCGACCAGCACGTCCACGCCTTTGCGCAGCTTCATCATCTGCGGGTTGATGCTCACGCCGCCGTATACGGCGTACGTGGTCAGCGGCAGGTGTTGAGCGTACTCGGCGACGCTGGCGTGAACCTGCTCGGCCAGTTCGCGGGTCGGGCACAGGATCAGCGCGCGCACCGAGTTGGCGCTGACTTTCGGCCCTTCCATGGTCAGCAACTGCAGCAGCGGCACGGCGAAACCGGCGGTCTTGCCGGTGCCGGTTTGGGCCGCAGCCATCAGGTCGCGACCGGCCAGCACCGCCGGAATGGCTTGCGCCTGCACCGGCGTCGGGGTCTGGTAGCCAAGCGTCTCAAGGGCGCGCAGCAAGGGTTCGATCAGGCCAAGTGTGGCGAAAGTCATGGAAATACCGTAGGAAAAAGTCAGCGCAAGGTCGCAATGCGCGGCAGTTTACCTTATTTCCGGTTTCGGCTTTCGCCACTGTGGCAGGCTGATCAGCAACACCGCGCTGATGATCACCAACATCGCCAGGGCTTCTTCCGTGCCGATGGTCTCGCCGACAAACACAATCCCGAGCAACACCGCCACCGCCGGGTTGACGTAGGCATAGCTGGTGGCCGCCGCCGGGCGTACGTGCTTGAGCAGGTACATATAGGCATTGAAGGCGATGATCGAACCAAACACGGTCAAGTACGCCAGGGCCAGCCAGCCTTCCAGCGGTGGCATGGCTTGCAGGTGTTCACCGCTGACGGCACTCAGCACCAGCAGCACTACACCGGCAATCAGCATCTCCGCCGCACTGGCCATGGCGCCTTGCGGCAGCGGCAAATGCTTGCTCCACACCGACCCGAAGGCCCAGGCCGCCGCGGCAAAAATCAGCAAGGCCGCACCGGTGGGGCTCGATTGCAGGTTGGAGCCCATGTTGAGCATGGCGATGCCGATAATCCCCAGCACCACCCCGGCCCATTCCAGACGGGTATTACGCGCGCCCCAGAAATAACCACAGAGCAACGTGAACAACGGCACCGTCGCCACCGCCAACGCGGCAACCCCGGACGCCACGCCCGTATGTTCGGCCACACTGACCGCACCGTTACCGAAGGTCAGCAGCAAAATGCCGATCTTCGCGGCAGCCTTCCACTGCACCCAAGTCGGCGCCGGCGCCCCGCGCCAGCGCAGGAAGGCATACATCAGCGCACCCGCTGTCATAAAGCGAATCCCCGCCAGCAACAACGGCGGCCAGTACTCCACACCAATGCGAATCACCAGGTAGGTAGACCCCCAGATCACATACAGCGCAAAAAAGGCGGCGATCAACGGTAAGGGAAAGCGACGTGGGCCAGGCATTGGGCAGCTCTGCGGCAGGACAAGGGAGCGTTATTTTAGAAATCTCCGGCCGTAAACATAAGTTACAAAACCTGTTTAAAGCGCCAGTACACTTTTCAAAACATGGTTATCAAGGCTATAAACCGTGCTTTCGAAAGCTATGGATTCCCGGAGCCTTATCATGGACAAATACGACCGCATGCTTCTCAGCGCTCTGCTAGAAGACGGCCGCGCGTCCTACGCGCAATTGGCGCGCACCGTGAACCTCTCGGCGCCCGCCGTGGCCGAGCGGGTGGCGAAACTGGAAGCCAGTGGTGTGATTACCGGGTATCAGGCCAAAGTCGACCTTTCGAAGGTGGGGCTGCCGATCCAGTGCGTGATTGAGTTGCGGTTGACCAATCATGGGAGTCAGAAGGTGTACGACGCCCTGGCGGAAATCCCCGAGTTGACTGAATGCCATCGGGTGACCGGGGATCCGTGCGTGATCATGCAGGCGGCGGTGGGCTCGATGCCGGAGTTGGAGAGTTTGATCAATCGGGTGGCGAAGTTCGGGTTCAGCAAGACCTCGATCATCTTGTCGAGCGCGATAGAGCGGCGGGTGCCGTTGGGGCAGTTGGAGGGGAATGGGAAGAATGGTGGCTGATCTATCCCCATCGCGGGCAAGTCCGACTCCCACAGTTGACCGAGTTGCCTGAAACACCCGCGCTCAACTGTGGGAGCTGGCTTGCCTGCGATGATGTCAGTAGCTTCACCACTTCCCTTTGTTCGAAGCTGCCTGGCACGGGCAGCAGCGGGCGGTGATGCTTTGGTGGAGATGGCGAAGGTGGTGGTGGATCGGTCGCTGGACTGCTTACAGCCTCGATAACACCGCAAAACTAATGTGGGAGCGGGCTTGCTCGCGAAAGCGGTGTGTCAGTAGACACATGTGCTGACTGACACGGCGCATTCGCGAGCAAGCCCGCTCCCACATTTGGATCTTCGCCATGTTGAAGAGGGCATTCGGCTTGAGCGCCTTAGAACCCGCGATGCTTCTTCAAATGATCATTGATCTTCGCCGCCGGAACCTTCTGCAAGCTGCACAGCAATTCGTGTGACAGCTCCCGCAACCCGTGGGTGCGGCGCAGTTCCTGGGCCAGATGCGCGGTAAGGTTCGCCGCCATCTCCGCATCCGCCATCGCCCGGTGAGCCTTGCCGGTGTGGGGCAGTTGGGCAAATGAGGTCAGCGTGCCCAGCTTGTGGTTAGGCGCCGCTGGCATCAAGCGCCGCGCCAGCAACAATGAACAGGCAAACTTCTGCAAACGGGTGCGCCGGATCAACCCCAACTCGAAATCCCAGAACTTCTGGTCAAACGCGGCGTTGTGGGCCAGCAGCGGTGTGGTGCCGACAAACTCGTTCACCTCGTTCATCACCCGCTCCGCCGACGGCGCGGTGCGCAGCATGGCGTTGCTGATGCCGGTCAGTTGCTCGATAAACCCCGGCACGCGTACGCCGGCGTTCATCAGGCTCTGGTAGCGGTCCACTATCTGGCCCTGCTCCAGGATGACCACGGCAATTTCCGTGGCCCGGCAGCTGCTGCTCGGCTGGATGCCGGTGGTTTCAAAGTCGATGACCGCTATACGTTCCAAACCTGTTCCAACTCCGTCGAAAATCTATTTAAGCAGCAACGCGCCTTCGATCGGCACGTAGCGGCTGGCGGCGCGTATCAGTGAGTTGGCCGTCAGCCCCGGCACGCCGTAGGCCACAGCCTCGACGCCGTGCTTGTTGATGATGCGGTCCAGCAGCATGTCGAAATCACCGTCACCGGAAGCCAGCACCACTTCGTCGACATGGGCGGCGGCGTCCATGATGTCGATGGTGATGCCCACGTCCCAGTCACCCTTGGCCGAGCCGTCGCTGCGCTGGATGTAAGGCTTGAGCTTCACGGTAAAACCGAGGTTGCGCAGGATTTGCTGGAACTGCTGCTGCTTGCTGTCGCCACGGTCGATGGCATAGGCATACGCCTCGACAATCTGCCCGCGCTGGCTGATGTCAGCCCACAGGGCGGCGTAGTTGAAGTGACAGCCGTACGCCTGGCGCACGGTGTAGTAGAGGTTTTGTACATCGGCGAACACGGCTATCTTTTTCACCGCAAATCCTCATGACACGCGCATGGACCCCGGGCTCAAAGGCCCGGAAAGGTTGCCAGTATGCCAGCCACAAGGCAGTTTCCGAGAAAAATCAGCCCGGGGCGACGAAGCGCCCCGGTTGAGTGTGGGTCAGACGAAGGAATCGTCGTCGCCAAAGGAGGAGGAGTCGTCGGAATAGTCGTTGTCGGCGAAGCTGTCGGAGCCGTTGTCGCTGCCCCAGCTGTCGTTGCCGGCAAATTTCTGGTCGTCGTTACCCCAATTGCCGTTGTCGCTGGCCGGCGCTGGTTCTTCGCGGATGATTTCTTCCACCACTTGCGGCTGCTGCGAGTTGTGGTTGAACAGGCTGCTGATGCCCTCTGCCAGCATCACACCACCGGCCACGCCGGCTGCAGTTTTCAGTGCGCCGCCGAGGAAGCCGCTGCCGATTGGCGCTGCGGGGGCCTGTTGTGGCTGCTGGTAATTCTGCTGTGGGGCACCGTAGTTCTGCTGTGGCGCGGGTTGGCCACCAAACGACGGACGCGCCGGTTCACGCCAGCCACCCCCGGAAGATGCAGGCGCACTCTGGGCAGGCTGCGGGTCGCGGGAGCCACCACCAAAGATGCTCGACAGGAAACCGCCACTGCTCGGTGCAGGCTGCGCCGCCTGGGACCTGGCCTGTTGCAGTTCGTCCTGCAATTGCTGGATTTGTTGGGCCTGCTGCTTGTTCTGCGCATCAAGGCTCTTGATTGCATGCTCTTGCACCAGAATCGACTGGGTCATGTAGTACGCAGCGGCCGGTTGGCGAGTGACGTGCTCCTTGATCCGCGCTTCAGCCTGGGCGTCGCGGGGGGCTGAGTCCGTTTCGGCTTGCTGCAACCGTGAAAACAGTCCATCGATCAGGGTTTGCTCTTCGCTGTTCATGGCGACCTCGTTAGATTGCCGGTAGAAATCTTCGCCTTGCGCATGATGTGCAAGGTACAGCCTAGTTATGGGGCTGTTACTGATTGTTTCAATGGTCTTTACGCAAGGTTTACGTTTGCTTGCATCTGCTCATGATCGGTTAAAGTAACGCCCTTGCTTTTCGGCCTGTGAAGACCCTGATGAATCCGTTAGACGTACTGCGCGACTCCTTCTTCTTTTTCAAGCGCAACCTGGGCGCCATCGTGCAGTTGTGCCTGCCATTGGTGATCCTCGAGGCCCTGCTGCAACAGGTGCTCGACCACACCCTCGGCCCTGATGCATTTCCCGGCTACAGCGTGATCGTCGGGCTGCTGGTGTATCCGCTGTACACCGGCGCACTGATCCTGTTCCTCGACGCCCGCACCCGGGGCGAATCGCCGCGCACCCTGGATGTGCTGGCCATGGCCCTGACCCTGTGGCCGCGCTTCGCCTTGCTGACCGCAGTCAGCACGCTGCTGATCCTGCTGGGTCTGTCTCTGTATTTCCTGCCGGGCTTGTGGCTGATGGTGGTGCTGGCCTTCGCCGAATACTTGCTGGTACTGCGGGGTATGTCGGCGCTGTCGGCCATGAAGGAAAGCCTGCGCCTGACCCGTGGGCATTTCTGGCGCATCCTGGTGTGCCTGCTGTGCGTCATGACCCCACTGTGGTTGCTCAAGGGCGCCAGCGTGGCAGTCTACCCGGACCCAAACCCGCTGCTTGGCCTGCTGATGGACAGCGCGCAAAGCTTTCTGCAGCTGTTCACCAGCGTAGTGTTGTTCCGCCTGTTCATGTTGATTGGTGGCGACGCCGACGCGCGGTGATATGCTCCGGGCCTTGTCCTGCAACGCCATAAGCCGAGCCGATGACCCGACTACTGCGCATTACCTTGCTGGGCCTGCTGATCCTCGCGGCCCTGCTGACCGGCTTGATCTACAGCCTGACCTGGCGCCCTGCGGACAAGGAAACCCTGCCCATCCGCTGCGTCGCGCCCCGAGCGCCGACGCTGCTGCCGGGCCAGGCGCTCAAAGTCATGACCTGGAACGTGCAGTACCTGGCGGGCAAGAACTACGTGTTCTGGTACGACACTCCGGACGGCAGTGGCCCGGACGACCGCCCTACCGTTGAGGACATGGCTTCAAGCCTGGACGAAGTGGCCCGGGTGATCCGCGACGAACAGCCCGACATCCTGCTGTTGCAGGAAGTCGACGAAGGCGCCAAGCCGTCCAGCTACCAGGACCAACTGGCCTTGCTCCAGGAACGCCTGGCCGACCTCTACCCGTGCAGCGCCCAGGCCTTCGACTGGAAAGCCGACTTCGTGCCCGACTTGCACATCTTCGGCAGCGTCGGTCGCAAGCTGGTGACCATGAGCCGCTATCAGATCGAACACGCCGAGCGCCTGCAATTACCCGTGGCCCGCGCCAACCTGATCAGCCGTCAATTCCAGGCCAAACCCGCGTTATTGCTGACCTACCTGCCGTTGAGCGACGGCGGCCAGCTGGCCGTGCTCAATACCCGCCTGGACGGCACAGCCCCTGGGCACAACGCGGTGCTGGAACAGGTGCAGGCGACCGTCAAGCTGGTGGATAAATTCGAAAGCCGTGGCACGCCATGGCTGATGGGTGGGGATTTCAACCTGTTGCCGCTGGGGCAATTCCTGCGCCTGGACGCCGGCAAACGCGGGCAATATTCACCGGACAGTGAGCTGCACCTGCTGTGGGAAAAGTACCCGATGGTCCCGAGCAACAGCCAATCCAGCGGCATTGATCGGGATAAATGGCTGACGTATTTCCCGAATGACCCGACCGTGGACGGACCGGATCGTACGCTGGACTACCTGTTCTACAGTTCGCGTATCAAAAAGGTCGAGAGCAAGGTGCGGCAGAGCGATACGGTGCTTATCTCCAATCACTTGCCGGTGATTGCGCGATTCCTGTTGCCGGCCGCGCAGTAACTAACACTGCAAAATGGTGTGGGAGCTGGCTTGCCTGCGATAGCATCGCCGCGGGGCCACTGAAAAACCGAGTTGCCTGCATCGCAGGCAAGCCAGCTCCCACAGTTGATCTTCATCGCGCTTACTTTCTCGGTTTGATCCGGGCCGTCGGTTCAGCAATCAACGGATCATCCGGCCAATAATGCTTCGGATACCGCCCCTTCAAGTCCTTCTTCACCTCGGCATAAGTACTGCGCCAGAAGTTGGCCAGGTCCTGGGTTACCTGCACCGGGCGCCTTGCCGGTGACAACAGGTGCAGCTTGACCACCTGCCGCCCGCCGGCGATCCGTGGGGTGTCCGCCAGCCCGAACAACTCCTGCAAACGCACCGCCAGAATCGGCGGCTGCTCGCTGTAGTCGAGCCGCACCGACGAGCCGGACGGCACCTTCAGATGGTGCGGCGCCAACTCGTCCAACCGCGCAGGCAACGGCCACGGCAGCAGGTTATGCAGGAAGCTGGAAATATCCAGATTGGAAAAATGGCTCAGGCGCGACACCTTCCCCAGGTACGGCATCAACCAGTGTTCCAGGCTGGCGAGCAAGGCGCTGTCGCTGACATCCGGCCATTCACTGGCCTTGCCGGTATCCAGATCACGCAGCAGCATCACCCGCGCCTGCCATTGGCGCAGTTCCGGGGTCCAGGGCAGCAGTTCCAGGCCTTTGCGCCGCACCAGGTTGACCAGCGCCTGACTGCGGGCAGCCTCGTCGAGGCCAGTCAGCGGCTCGCGGCTGATCACCAGTTCGCCGACCTTGCGCTGGCGTTCGGCCCGCAGCACGCCTTCTCGCTCATCCCAGTCAAGCTGGTCGACATTACGCACCTGCTCGGCCAATACCGAGTCGAACAGTGCCGGATCAAAATCCGCCGCGAGGTAAATCCGTTCTTCGCGCTGGCCCTGGCGGCTGCCCAGATCGGCGATCACCAGCCAGGGTTGTTTCATCAGGCTGTCGGCTTCGGCGAACAACGCGGCACGGCCGTTGGCCAGGCGGTATTCAGCACCGCCCGCACGGCGTTGCTGAGCCACACGGTCCGGGTAGGCCAGCGCCAGCAACGCGCCGAGCCAGCGCGGGTGGTCGGGATCGGCAACCGGTTGCTCAGCCTTGCCTCTTAAATAGCCACGGTACTGCCGGGCCAGTTGCTTGGCGCGCTGCACGCCACCCTGGGTGCCACGGGCCTTTTCTTCGCCGGATAACAACGCCAGGCGACTGTGCAAATCCGCACCGGCGCCGCGCAAGATATCGCGTTCCCCCAACAGTGCCGCCACGTCACAGGCCATGTTAGCCAGGCCCAAATCCTGACCTCGCAACAGCAAATGAGCGATACGCGGGTGCGCGGGTAACCCGGCCATTTTCTGGCCGTGGGCAGTCAGCTTGGCATCGCTCAACGCCCCCAATCGCTCAAGCAAATCCTGAGCCTGTGCATAAGCGGCGGTGGGCGGCACGTCGAGCCACACCAACTGAGTCGGCGCCACGCCCCAGCGGCCCAATTGCAGCGCCAGACCGGAAAGATCCGCCGAGAGAATTTCCGCGCTGGAATAGGCCGCCAGTCCTTCATGCTGATCCTCGGACCACAACCGATAACACACCCCCGGTTCCAGTCGCCCTGCCCGGCCGGCACGCTGGGTGGCGCTGGCGCGGGAGATGCGCTGGGTGTCGAGACGGGTCATGCCGCTGCCCGGGTCAAAACGCGGGACCCGCGCCAGCCCGGCATCGATCACCACGCGCACGCCATTGATGGTCAGGCTGGTCTCGGCAATGTTGGTGGCCAGCACCACTTTGCGCTGGCCGGCAGGCGTCGGGTCGATGGCGGCACGTTGGGCGGCCAGGTCCAGTTCGCCGTGCAGCGGGCATAGCAGCACCTCGGTGTTATCGCCCAGCGCGTCAGCCAATTGCTGATAAACCCGACGAATCTCGGCCTGCCCCGGCAGGAAAGCCAGCACGCTGCCGGTTTCATCATGCAGGGCTTCAAGGATGGTCTGCACCAACCGTGGCTCGATAAATTCGCCGGGCTGGAATGGCCGGCCCCAGCGCATTTGCACCGGGTACATGCGCCCTTCGCTGCGCAGGATCGGTGCGTCGTCCAGCAACCCGGCCAGGCGCTCGCCTTCCAGGGTGGCGGACATCAGCAGGATCTTCAGTGGCTGCTCGTCGCGAAACAGGTCTCGGCCATTGAGGCTCAGGGCCAGCGCCAGGTCGGCGTCCAGGCTGCGCTCGTGGAATTCGTCGAAGATCAACAAACCTACACCGTCCAGCGCCGGGTCATCCTGCAAGCGGCGAGTGAGGATGCCTTCGGTGACCACTTCGATCCGCGTATTGGGGCCGACTTTACTGTCCAGGCGAATGCGGTAGCCGACGGTTTCGCCAACCTTTTCCCCCAGTTCGCTGGCCAGCCTTTCTGCCGCTGCACGGGCGGCCAGGCGGCGGGGTTCGAGCATCAAGATGGTTTGCCCGGCCAGCCAGGGTTCATTCAATAGCGCCAACGGCACCCGTGTGGTTTTACCGGCGCCGGGCGGTGCTTCGAGCACGGCTTCATGGCGCGTCGCCAAGGCGTCACGCAGGGCGGGTAAAACGTCATCGATTGGCAACGAATTCATACTGGCTCCAAAGCAGAGCGGCGAGTATAACGGCGAACTGCCGGGTGCCGGTGGTGGTCTCAACGACACGGCCCTGTCCTGACTGGAATGCGGTCAAAGGTGGGAGCTGGCTTGCCTGCGATAGCGGTGTGTCAGCCAACACACCTGACACTGAACCACCGCCATCGCAGGCAAGCCAGCTCCCACATTTGATCATCGTCGCCTTGTAGACTGGCTTATAGTCACTTTCATTATGTTCAAGGAGAGTCCCATGCGTGTTGCTTCCCGTGTCATCGGCGGTGTTCTGGCCGTCACTCTGCTGAGCCAGTTGACGGCGTGCGGCTCGATTTTCTACCCCGACCGCCGTGGCCAGATCGACGGCAAGATAGACCCGGCGATTGCCGTGCTCGATGCGGTCGGCCTGCTGTTCTACGTGATCCCGGGTCTGATCGCCTTTGGTGTCGACTTCGCCACCGGCGCGATTTATTTCGAACCAGGCAAAACCGCCCAGGTGGCCCCGGAAAAACTCCAGCAAGCCATCGGCGCCGACGGCAAGGTCGACAACGCCAAGCTGCAAACCATCATCCAGAAAGAAACCGGGCATAACCTGCCGCTGGACGACCCGCGCATGATCCAGTTCAAGGGCAGCGTGCAACAGCTCGCCACCCTGGGCCTTCAACCTGCCGCTTAAGGACTGACTGACCCCATGACCACCAGTCCCGAACACGCCCGGCTGTTGCGCCTGGCCACCCGCGCTTCTGTCGGCGTGGCCTGCGTGCTGATTGTGACCAAGGCCATCGCCTGGTGGCTCAGCGGCTCGGTGAGCATGCTCGCCGGGCTGACCGACTCGCTGCTCGACGGCATCACCTCGCTGCTCAACTTGCTGGCAGTGCACTACGCGTTGCGCCCGGCCGATGACGATCACCGTTATGGCCACGGCAAAGCGGAGTCCCTGGCGGGTATGGCGCAGGCACTGTTTATCGCCGGCAGTGCGGTGTTGATCGCCTTCCAGGCGTTCCAGCGCCTGCAGCATCCGGAACCTGTGGGCGCGCCGTGGCTGAGCATCGGCGTGATCATTCTGTCCCTGGCGCTGACCGCGGCGCTGCTGATCCTGCAACACCGGGTGATCCGCGAAACCGGCTCCAACGCCATCCGCGCCGACTCGCTGCACTACCGCTCAGACATGATGCTTAACGGCAGTATCCTGGTGGCGCTGGTGATGGCGGCATTCGGTTTTCACCAGGTGGACGCCTGGTTCGGCCTGGGCATCGCGGCCTACATCTTGTGGAGCGCCATCCAGATCGCCCGGGAAAGTTTTTCGGTGTTGATGGACGAGGAACTGCCGCCGGATGTCAGCCAGCACATGTTGGAGCTGGCGTGCAACGTGCCCGGCGTACTGGGTGCCCATGACTTGCGCACACGGATTTCCGGCAACCACTGGTTTGTGCAGTTGCACCTGGAGTTACCGGGGGAATTGAGTCTGTCCGTGGCGCACGGCATCAGCGACCAGGCCGCCGATGCCATCCACAAAGCCTACCCGCGAGCCGAGGTGCTGGTGCACGCCGACCCGCAGGAAGTGGTCAAGGGCGAGAAGCCCTAGTACTGCACCTGATACCCGCGACTGCTCAGGCAGTTGCCCTGTGCCTGGCGGTAGGTTTGCACCACGGCCGGGTCTGGCGCGTAGGTGACGGTTCTCGGGTCAAAACCACTTTGTTGCACGGCCCAGCGATAGCAGTCGTAACCATCTTGCTGGACTTGCGCCGGTGACTGGCCGTTGGCCGGGTAAGCCACCACGTCATAACCATTGCCCTGGGGCACTGGCTGCGGCGCTGGCGCGGCAGGCGGAGGCTCAACCACCACGTACTGCTGAGTGCTTTCTTCGTAGGTGTAATAGGCTCCGGCGGCGAGGAAAAACAGCGCACTGCCTACCCATACTTCCCGCGCGTAGTCCGGCAGGTATTGCACGCGGATCCCGTAAGGCGGCGCCACTACGACATAGCGCGGGCCTTGTGGGCGATACCAGTAGCCACCCGAGAAAAAGTAGTCCTGGCCACGATACGGCACGCGGTAATTGCGGTCGGGGAAGCGGTCGACGATATAACCAGGACGGTATTGCGGGCCGGGCCCCCAGCCATTGCCGTGCCCGTCGGGGCGACCTGGCCAGCGGTGATCGTTGGGATGGTTATTGCCACCGCCATTGAAGCCGGGCCGGCCGGGGCCACCCTGGCCACCATTGCCGGCCTGCCAATGCTGATTGCCATCGTTGCGACGCGGAATGTCCTGATAGTTGCCGGGACGTGGTTCCTGGGTCTGGCGCACGGTATCCGGGCGCCCCTGAATCGGCAGGTTATTCGCCGGCTGAGGTGCCGGGTGCGGGGGTTGCTGCTGGTTGCCTTGCGGGCGACCTTGCCACTGGCCACCCCCATTAGGCCGCTCAAAATGCTCATTCTGCGGCCGTGGCTGATTATTTTCGAAATGCGGGTTCTGCGGACGCGGCTGATTGTTCTCGGGACGAGGGGCTTCGGGACGCGGTTGATTATTTTGCGGTCGAGGCTGGTTGTTCTGCGGCCGAGGCTGATTATTGCCTGGATGCCCTTCCGGGCCTTTTTCATGCTGGCCACCGCCTTCAGGGCGTGGCTGTTCGTCGGCCATCACTTGCGCACCAACGGTGACCATCAGCAAACCAACACCTGCCAAACGCCAGATGCGCTTCATGCTATTCCTCACTGCGGATTAGGGCCTACACGTAAGACTGGAAAACCGGGGCCCGGTTCTGCGACAGGTTATCAGTCACGAGAAGTATTTTCGCAGGCAATAAAAAGGGGCGACCCGTCGGCCGCCCCTTGAGAACTTCGTCCTGGCTCAACGCTTTTGACGTTGGCTCACCTCACGCCGTCTTGTGGACAGTGTGCAGCCCGGGGGCCGGGGCAACCCTGTGGGGTTGGCGGCCGCAGCCGGCGGTATGAGCGGGCTGCAGTGGACTGTATGTCCGGGCGGTGATTCTGTTGATAACTTTACGCGCCAGGCCCGGGCAGATGATTGCGAAGATTGCGTCAATAAACAGTGCTTGCGCAATTTTTAACCCTGGATAGATAATTCGCCGCAATAGTTACGACAAAGGCCAGCCCCATGAGCAAACTTGACCGATACGACCTGAGTATTTTGGCGGAATTGCAGCGCGACGCGAGGATCTCCAACCAGGAGTTGGCCGAGCGGATCGGCCTGTCGCCTTCGCCGTGCTCACGCCGGGTCAAGCAATTGGAAGACGACGGCTACATCGCCCGCCAGGTCGCCTTGCTCGACCGCAAGATGCTCGGCCTGAGTCTCACGGCCTACGTACTGATCGGCATGGACCGACACACACCCGAGCGTTTCGAGAACTTCGAAGCCGCCATCCGCACCTTGCCGCAAGTGCTGGAGTGCAGCCTCGTGACCGGGATGGACGCCGACTATCAACTGAAGGTGGTGGTGCCAGACATGGATCACTACCAGAAACTGCTGCTGGGGCACCTGACCCGCATCGAAGGCGTCACCAGCGTGCGCTCAAGCTTTGTGCTGAACCAGGTGCTCAACAGCACCGAGTTGCCGCTGACCCACTTGCGCACTTAAGGCTAGCGCGGAACAAATGTGGGAGCTGGCTTGCCTGCGATGCAAACGACTCGGTCTTTCCGAGACACCGAGGTGATGCAATCGCAGGCAAGCCAGCTCCCACAGACCGACGCAGGTCAATGTCGCGCCGATTGCCCTGGCGTATAATCGGCGCCTGCCCCAGCCGGAAACCACCCAATGAACTCGATTGATCCCGCCGTGTTTGAAGAATGGATGATGACCGGCCTGGTCAGCATCCTGATCATTTTCATGGGCTTTATCGTCTGGGACCTGGCGAAGAAATCCAAGGCCGGGCGCTTTGGCTCGATGATCCTGTTCTTCGTGCTGGGCCTGGGCGTCGCCGCGTTCATCATCAAGAGCGTGGTCATCGGCCTGATCGAGTCCGGCGCCTTATAAGCGCGCCGGCACTTCCTTCCATTGGCCTTGATCCAGGCCGTCGATCGACCAGTCGCCAATGCGCACCCGCACCAGACGCAACGTCGGCAAACCAACCGCGGCCGTCATGCGCCGCACCTGGCGGTTACGCCCTTCCCGAATCACCAACTCCAGCCAATAGGTGGGCACGCTTTTGCGAAACCGCACCGGCGGGTTGCGCGGCCATAACTGTGGCTCGTCCAGTTGTCGGGCTTCGGCGGGCAGGGTCATGCCGTCGTTGAGTTCCACGCCGTCGCGCAGGCGTTGCAGCTGTTCCTCGGTCGGCTCGCCTTCCACCTGCACCCAATAGGTTTTCGCCAGCTTGTGCTTGGGGTCCGCGATGCGCGCCTGCAACTGCCCGTCATTGGTCAGCAGCAACAGGCCTTCACTGTCACGGTCCAGGCGTCCGGCCGGGTAAATACCGGGGATGTCGACGAAATCCTTGAGGGTCGCGCGCCCGCCTTCGTCGCTGAACTGGGTCAGTACATCGAAGGGTTTATTGAACAGGATCAACTTGGGCTCGGCCGGTGGTGCCTTGGCGACACGACGCGGGGCTGACGAGGTTTGCGGACTTTTCACACCAGGGCGGCGGGAAACGGGACGGGCAGGACGGGACATGGCAAAGGAACATCTAACGGTCAGGACCGACAATGCTAGTGGCCTGACCGTTAAATAACCATCCCAACCGTTTAGCGGAACGGCGGCTCGTCGAAGCTGCGTAGTTTGCGCGAGTGCAGCGAGTTGAGTTCGGTGCGCAACAGATCCACCGCCTCGATGCCGATCTTCAAGTGCTGGCTGACCGCACGCTCATAGAACGCGTTGGCCGAACCTGGCAGCTTGATCTCGCTGTGCAGCGGTTTGTCCGACACACACAACAACGTGCCGTACGGCACCCGCAGGCGGTAGCCCTGGGCAGCGATGGTGCCGCTTTCCATGTCCACGGCCACGGCGCGGGACAGGTTGATCAGCGGACGCTCCTGGGCCCAACGCAGCTCCCAGTTGCGGTCGTCGTAGGTCAACACGGTGCCGGTGCGCAGGCGCTTTTTCAGCTCCTCGCCTTTCTCGCCGGTGACGTTGGCTGCCGCTTGCTGCAAGGCCATCTGCACTTCGGCCAGGGCCGGGATCGGGATATTCGGCGGCACGACCCGGTCGAGAATCCCGTCGCGACGCATGTAGGCGTGAGCCAGCACGTAGTCGCCGATGGTCTGGGATTGGCGCAAGCCGCCGCAGTGACCAATCATCAGCCAGCAATGCGGGCGCAGTACGGCCAGGTGGTCAGTGATGTTCTTGGCGTTGGACGGGCCGACGCCGATGTTCACCAGGGTGACACCGTGGCCATCGCTGGCCTGCAAGTGGTAGGCCGGCATCTGGTAGCGGTGCCAGACCACGCCCGCGGCGATAGCAGATGCTTCGCCGTGGTCCATGCTCTTGTCGATGATCACGTTGCCCGGCAGCACCATGCGGATAAAGCGCGGGTCGCTGCGCAGCTGTTCCAGGCCATGCACGATGAACTGGTCAACGTAGCGGTGGTAGTTGGTCAGCAAAATCCACGGCTGCACATGGCGCCAGTCGCTGCCGGTGTAATGCACCAAGCGACGTAGGGAGAAATCGACACGGGCGGCATCGAACAGCGCCAATGGCAGCGGATCGGTGTTTTCCCAGTCGTACAGGCCGTCGGCGATGCCATCGGTGGCGGCAGACAGGTCGGTACTCGGGAACACCCGCGCCAGCGTGGCGGCGGTCACGCCGGAGCCGGCAAGTTCATCGCCCTGCTCCACCACGTACGGGTAGGGAATGTTTTGCTGGCTGACGCCCACTTCCACCGTCACGGTGAAGTCATGCATCAACGGCACCAGTTGCTCCAGCAAGTATTTGCGGAAGGCTGATGGATGGGTGACGGTGACGCTGTAGGTCCCCGGCAACTGGACCTTGGCATACGCGCGGGTGGTCTGTGGGACTTCGCCCTGCACCAGGTAGGTCAGGCGCAGTTCCGGGTAACGAAACATCGCACGTTGTTCGGCGTCGGGCTCGACGCGGTCTTTAAGGTAGCGCTTGAGGGCTTGATTGAGCGCGCCAGTGGCACGCTCATGGAGAGCCGCCAGCCGATCCACGGCTTCTTCGGCGGTTTGAACGACAACAAAAGCTTCGGTCACGGTAAGCATCCTGTGTTCTGACTTGCAGGCCTTCATCTTGCCTGTATCCCTGGCGCACTGGAACACCGGAATTGGAATGCGATCAATAATGTGGGAGCGGCGGTGCGACGATTCGACTTGCTCGCGAAAGCGGTAGGTCAGTCAGCACATGTATTGGCTGATCCACCGCCTTCGCGAGCAAGCCCGCTCCCACATTTTGACCGTGTTTGTTCAGGAAAAAGGAGGTGTCGAGCGCGCGACAATCGCTTCCACATTCACACCGCGCGGCAAGGTGCCATAGACCCGGCCAGACGACTCACCCAGTCGGCTGGCGATAAAACCATCACTCACACTGGCATTACCCGCCTCCAGCAACAACTTGGCCTGCAACGCCACGGCAATGTCCTCGGTCAGTTGTCGGGCACGGTACTGGATGTCCTGGGTGTCCATAAAGGCCGACTTCAACTGCTCGATGTGCCGCGCCAAGTGCTTGTGACCATGACCATCCCCCAGCTCGACAAACAGCGCCTCCAGCACGCCCGGTTCTTTCGACAAGGCCCGCAGCACATCCAGGCACTGCACATTGCCGGAACCTTCCCACGTGGAGTTGACCGGTGCCTCACGGTATAGGCGCGGCAGGATGCTGTCCTCCACATACCCGGCCCCGCCCATGCACTCGGCGGCTTCGTTGATCATCGCCGGGGCGCGTTTGCAGATCCAATACTTGCCCACCGCCGTTACCAGACGGGCGAATTTGGCTTCCTGTTCGTTATCCAGATGGTCCAGCGCGCGGCCCATGCGCATGCTCAAGGCCAGGGACGCTTCGCTTTCCAGGGCCAGGTCGGCCAGTACGTTTTGCATCAGTGGTTGCTCGCTGAGCACCCGGCCGCCCACCAGGCGGTGGGCACAATGATGGCTGGCCTGGGTCAGCGCCTGGCGCATCAAGGCGCTGGAGCCGACCATGCAATCGAAACGGGTCATGGCCACCATTTCGATAATGGTCGGTACGCCGCGGCCTTCTTCGCCGATCATCCAGGCCAGCGCGCCACGAAACTCCACTTCGCTGGAAGCGTTAGAGCAGTTGCCGAGTTTGTTTTTCAGGCGCTGGATGTAGAACTCGTTGCGGGTGTCATCCGGGCGGTGCCGGGGCAGCAGGAAACAGGTCAGGCCCTTGTCGGTCTGGGCCAGGGTCAGGAAGCCATCGCACATCGGTGCCGAGCAGAACCACTTGTGCCCCACCAACTCATACGCCTGGCCCGGGCCGCCGGCACCTACCGGGTAAGCACGGGTGGTGTTGGCGCGCACGTCGGTGCCGCCCTGTTTCTCGGTCATGGCCATGCCAATGGTGGCGCCGGCCTTGTGGGCGATGCCGACGTTGCGCGGGTCGTATTCGGTGGCGAGAATTTTCGGCAGCCAGGTTTCAGCCAGGTCCGGCTGCAGGCGCAGGGCCGGCACGCAGGCGAAGGTCATGGTCAGCGGGCAGCCGGTGCCGGCCTCGGCCTGGCTGTGCAGGTAGGTCATCGCCGCACGGGCCACATGGGCGCCGGATTGCGGATGGGCCCACGGAAGCGAAGGCAGGCCATGCTCGACGGCGGTGCGCATCAGCTCATGGTAGGCCGGATGAAATTCCACCAGGTCGATACGATGGCCAAAACGGTCGTGGCTGTTGAACACCGGCTTGTTCTGGTTGGCCAGAAAACCGGCCTCCATCAGCGGCCCGCCCGCCAAAGCACCGTAGGTATCGATACGCTGCTCGGCCCAGCCGGCACCAAAGCGCCGGGACCATTCTCGCAGGGGCAAATCGATACGGTACAGGTTGGTGCCGTCCAGGGACGGTGGCTGGTTGGTGACGTCGTGGGTTTCGGCGAACGAGTGCAGGTTCATGGCGGGCCTCCTGAAAAAAGGCCACGTTCATTGAGGCCTGAATTTCAGTTAAGCACCGTCAACCGGGTTAAAAAAGTGGCATAAGCGCCTAAGTGGCGGCGCTTTCACCCTCAACCATGTGCAACAACCGCAGTTGCAGCACCTGCTGCAAGGCCTCAAAGCGCACTGGCTTGGCCACTCGGTCAGTGACACCTACACCATGGCAGCTCTCACGCTCCGGGGCTTGCAAGGAGGTACTCAAGGCGATCACCGGCAACTCGCCACAGCCGGGCAATGCACGGATCTGGCAGCACAGCGAGAACCCGCCTTCCGGCACATCCAGCAGCACCGCATCAAAGGTGTCACTCTGCAACAGCGCCAGGGCGGCCGGTCCGTTGTCGACGGTTTTCACGCGGTAGCCGAGCTTGAGCAACATGCCGCGCACCACCAATTGCGCCACGCTGTTGTCGTCCACCAGCAACACCGTGCACTCCTGAGGCGTACGTTGTGCCTGCGGCACTCGTCGCACGGGCTCAGGTTGCACCGGGCTGACGGCAAGTTCCAGCTGGAAGCGACTGCCGCGCCGCGGCTCGGAATTATGCGTAAGGCGGCCTCCGAGCAACTCGATCAATTGCCGGCAGATCGCCAGGCCAATACCCATGCCGCCGTATCGGCGAGTGGTCGAGCCATCGAGCTGGAAGAAGCGCTGATAGAGGGTCGCTTCATCGAGGTAGGCGAAACCGATGCCGGTGTCGGTAACAATAAAGGTCAGGCGCAGGGCTCCGTCCGCCTGGGGCACGCCAACTACCCGCACACGTACCGAACCCTCGTGGGTGAACTTGAAGGCATTGTCCAACAGGCAATCCAGGCATTGCGCCAGCTTGCCGGCGTCAGTGTTGATGCGGTCCGGCAGGTCCTCCGCCAGATCAATGGAGAACTCCAGGCCCTTGCTCTGGGCGCTGGCCGCAAACTGCTGGCGCAAGGTGTCGAGCAACCCGCGCAGGCTGAACACCTGGGGTTGCGGGCTAAGGCGCCCGGCCTGCAATTCGGTGAGGGTGAGGATGCCGTTGACCATGCGCATCATCTCGCGCGCCGCACCAGCGGCGGTTTGATGGTACTGCGCAAGGTCACCCGGCAGCGGCTCGGTCTGCATCAACTCCAGGGAGCCGATCACGCCGTTCATCGGAGTGCGCAATTCGTGGGTCAAGGTGGCGAGGAATTCGTCCTTGAGCTGGTTGCTGCGAGCCAGTTGCGTGTTGAGCACTTCGAGCTTCTGGCTGGCATCAAACAGGATTTGCGCCTGTTGCTCGCGCATCGAATTGATCCGGTCGGCCAGGGCCAGGGACAGCAAGGCCACTTCGAGTGCCGAGCCGATCTGGCTGGCGTACATCGTGAGAAACACATTGGGCAGGTAGCCCAGGACCATCATGGTATTGACCACACCGCCCAACAGGAACGCGGTCCAGGCGATGATGAAATAGCGCGCCATCCGCTGGCCGCAATACCAGGCCTTGATGGCTGCCACAAAGATGGTCACGGTGAACACCAGCGCCAACCCGGTGGCCAGGCGCAACGCCAGCGCATAGCTGGTGAACAGCGCCAGCACCATCACTCCCGCGCCGCAGACGGCCAGCGCCACCAGCAGCCGGTTGATCCAGCGGCTGTAAAGCGCGGTGTGCAGGAAGCTGCGGGCAAACAGGCTGCCGAACAGCGCCGCCGAACCGATCAGGAACGGCACCGCCGCATTCGCCCACCATGGGTTGTTGGGCCAGAAGTACTGCACGGCCACGCCGTTGACCGACAGCTGATACAGGCCGAACGAGGCGATATAAAGGATGTAATAGAGATAGCTGGTGTCGCGCACGCTCAGGTAGATGAACAGGTTGTAGATCAGCATGCCAAGCAACACGCCGTAGATCACACCCAGCACATAGAGGCGCAATGGCTGTTCTTCGAGGTACGCGGTGGTCGACCAGAGGGTCAGCGGCGCCTGGATCGAGCCCTGGCTTTGCAGGCGCAGGTATAGGGTTTCTCGTTGGTCCGGCGCAAAGTCGAGCTTGAACAGGTAGTTGCTCTGACGAATTTCGCGGCTGGAAAACGGCAGGATGCTGCCGGTGCGCGACACCAGTCGATAGTTGCCGACGCTGTCGGGCTGGTACAGCTCCAGTTGGTTCAGCGGCGGATAGGCCAGTTCCAGCAGCCAGTTGCGCGAGGCATCCGGG
Source organism: Pseudomonas sp. Xaverov 83 (assembly GCF_019352905.1). NCBI lineage: Bacteria > Pseudomonadati > Pseudomonadota > Gammaproteobacteria > Pseudomonadales > Pseudomonadaceae > Pseudomonas > Pseudomonas sp. Xaverov 83. The sequence goes on from NZ_JAAAFU010000002.1 coordinate 176,994, forward strand.
TTTTTGGGACGGTAATGAAGGTCGATCTTGAGCCAGAACACCGAGCGCGAATAACCAGCATTCAGGGTGGCTTTGTCATGGGGTTTGAAGCGGCTGGCCAGGATCGGGGAGCTGATATCGCCAATCGTCAGGGCACCCGTTGGGTCTTCAAGGACTTGCATCACTTGGCCCAGGGGCAGGCGGGAGGTGGACTCGTTGAACTCGACTGCGCCGGCCAGCATCGGCAGCCCGCTCAACAGTAACATCAGCAAATAGCGCATAGAGCCCCAGCGTGACCTGTCCGGTTATGTCAAAAGCCTCCATTCCTTTTGAGTAGACGTATACCGGCGATACAGTTATTGGTTTTAATCCACTCTAGCATAGCCATTACAGGCCAAAAGACACCATTGAAATAATTTTTTGAAAGGCTCTAGAGCGGGCATTACAGAGCATTTGACCTGCTTTCTACGATGATAGCAAACAGCCATTTCAGCCTGTTCATCCGTTAAAAATTCAACCATCGCCCGACAGCCACCCAAAAAGCGTTTGGTGGTAAGCTCGCGCACCATGAATATCTACAGCTCTCGCCCCGTTGTCCTCTGTCTCTCCGGCCATGATCCCAGTGGTGGCGCCGGCTTGCAGGCAGATATCGAAGCCCTGCTCGCCCAGGGTTGCCATGCGGCCCCGGCCGTCACCGCGTTGACCGTGCAGAACACCGTCAACGTCAGCGATTTCCGCGTGCTGGACCGCGAGTGGGTGCTGGCCCAGGCCAACGCCGTGCTCGGCGATTCCGAAGTGGCGGCCGTCAAACTGGGCATGCTCGGTTCCCTGGAAATGGTCGACACCGTGGTCGAGTTGCTCAAGGCGCACCCGCATTTGCCAGTGGTCTGCGACCCGGTGCTGCGCGCCGGCGGCGGCGGCAGCCTGGGCAAGGACGAAGTTGGCTACGCCATGCGCGAGCGGCTGTTGCCGCTGTCGCTGATTGCCACGCCGAACCTGCCCGAAGCCCGCATCCTCGCCGAACTGCCCGAAGGCTCGGCGGACGAGTGCGCCGCGAAACTGCTGCCTTTCATCAAGCACCTGCTGATCACCGGCGGCCATGGCGACGAGCACGAAGTGCACAACCGTCTCTACAGCCGCGACGGCACGCACCAGACCTTTACCTGCCAGCGCCTGCCCGGCAGCTATCACGGTTCCGGCTGCACCCTGGCCAGCGCGCTGGCCGGTCGTTTGGCACAAGGCGAAGGTTTGGTCAGCGCGGTGCAATCGGCCCTCAACTACACTTGGCGCACCCTGCGTGACGCTGAACAACTCGGCCAGGGGCAATTCGTGCCTCGTCGTCTGCCGTTGGATTTCTGCTCGTAACACCAAGAGGCCTGCCCGATGAAACTACGTGGCCTTTATGCCATTACCGACAGCCAACTGTTGGCCGGCAAGTTCCTGGCCTACGTCGAAGCGGCGTTGGACGGTGGCGTGACCCTGCTGCAATACCGCGATAAAAGCAGCGACGAAGCGCGCCGCCTGCGGGAAGCCGAAAAACTGCGGGAACTGTGCTCGCGCTACAAGACGCAACTGATCATCAACGATGACGCCGAACTGGCCGCGCGCCTCGGCGTCGGCGTGCACCTGGGCCAGACCGACGGCCCGCTGACCCCGGCCCGTGCGCTGTTGGGCTCCAAGGCGATCATCGGTTCCACCTGCCACAGCCAGATAGAACTGGCCGAGCAGGCTGCCAAGGAGGGCGCCAGTTACGTCGCCTTCGGCCGTTTCTTCAACTCCAACACCAAGCCCGGCGCGCCGGCTGCCACCGTTGAACTGCTGGCCCAGGCCCGCGCGCGGTTGCACCTGCCGATCTGCGTGATCGGCGGCATCACCCTGGAAAACGCCGAGCCATTGGTAGCCCACGGTGCCGACCTGCTGGCGGTAGTCCACGGCCTGTTTGGTGCCGACAGCACCCAGGAAGTCACACGCCGCGCCCGTGCCTTCAACGAATTGCTCAAGCCTCAATAATCGATTTCAGAGAGCCCGATCATGTCCCGTTCCGAAACCCTGTTCGCCAATGCCCAGAAACACATCCCCGGCGGTGTGAACTCCCCCGTGCGAGCGTTCAAGAGCGTTGGCGGCACCCCGCTGTTCTTCAAACACGCCGAAGGCGCCTACGTCACCGACGAAGATGACAAGCGCTACGTCGACTACGTGGGTTCGTGGGGCCCGATGATCCTCGGCCACAGCCATCCGGACGTGCTGGACGCGGTGCGCCAGCAGCTGCAACACGGCTTGTCCTATGGCGCACCGACCGCCATGGAAACCGAGATGGCCGACCTGGTCTGTTCCATCGTGCCGTCCATGGAGATGGTGCGGATGGTCAGCTCCGGCACCGAAGCCACCATGAGTGCGATTCGCCTGGCCCGTGGGTTTACCGGTCGCGACAGCATCATCAAGTTCGAAGGCTGCTACCACGGCCACTCCGACAGCCTGCTGGTCAAGGCCGGCTCCGGCGCGCTGACCCAGGGCGTACCGAGTTCCGCCGGTGTACCCGCCGCGTTTGCCAAACACACCCTGACCCTGCCGTTCAACGACATCGCTGCCGTCGAGCAGATGCTCAGCGAAGTCGGCCAGGAAGTGGCGTGCATCATCGTCGAGCCAGTGGCCGGCAACATGAACTGCGTACCGCCGGCGCCGGGCTTTCTGGAAGGCCTGCGGGAACAGTGCGACAAGCACGGCGTGGTACTGATTTTTGATGAAGTGATGACCGGCTTCCGCGTTGCTCTCGGCGGCGCCCAGGCTTACTACGGCGTCACGCCGGATCTGAGCACCTTCGGCAAGATCATCGGTGGCGGCATGCCGGTGGGCTGCTTCGGCGGCAAGCGCGAAATCATGCAGCACATCGCGCCGCTGGGCCCGGTGTACCAAGCAGGCACCCTATCGGGTAACCCGCTGGCCATGGCCGCCGGCCTGACCACCCTGCGCCTGATCAGCCGCCCGGGCTTCCACGCCGAGCTGACCGACTACACCACTCGCCTGCTGGACGGCCTGCAACAGCGCGCCGATGCGGCCGGCATTCCGTTCGTGACCACCCAGGCGGGCGGCATGTTCGGCCTGTACTTCAGCGGCGCTGACGACATCGTCACCTTCGACGACGTGATGGGCAGCGATGCCGACCTGTTCAAGCGCTTCTTCCATCTGATGCTGGAAGGTGGCGTGTACCTCGCCCCGAGCGCTTTTGAAGCCGGCTTCACCTCGATCGCCCACGGTGATGCCGAGCTGAAACTGACCCTCGATGCCGCCGAGCGCGCCTTCGCCGCCTTGAAATAAGCGGCGCAAAAATCCGACGTCGCCCCTGGCGGCGTCAGATTTGCTACTTTGCTTACAGGCATTTCCGTCTTTTTTCGAGAATTCACCTGCAATCCGGCAGATAACTTGCCCACGCAGCAGAAAAACGAGTAAAGACTTTGTAAGCAGGTGCCTGCTTATTTCATAATGCGCGCTTATTGGATCCCCCCGTGGGTCCCGCGCCCCGTCAGAGGTAAGTCGATTCCCATGAAACGCACCGGCCGCACCCTGGTTCTGGGCTGCCTGTTGCTCCTTCAGCCGCTGCTGGCGTTTGCCCAGGCAGGCGGCAACTCGTTGTTAATCCCAGCGATGGGTCGTTGCACCCTCAATACCCAGCCAGAAAGCCAGGCCGAAGCCCTGAGCGCGTGCCAGAAACAGGCCGACGGTGGGGATGCGCAGGCACAATACGAGTTGGGCGAGTACTTCTACGACAGTAAAAACCCCGCACGCGACCTCAACAAGGCCTTGAGCTACTTCGAGAAAGCCTCGTTGCAGGGCCACGCCCAGGCGCAATTCCAGCTGGGCACCATGTTTTTCCACGGCGAAGGCGTACCGGCCAATAACGTTCAGGCGTATATCGTGCTGAAAATGGCGGCGGTCAACGGCGCCGAAGATGCGCTGGACACGGCCGATGAAGTGGCCGAACACATGCAGCGGGACGAACTGGAAGTGGCAACCCAGGTACTGGGACAGATTTTCCGCAACTACCTGCAGGAACTGCAGAGCGCAGATGGCAGCTCGCCATTTTCGCCACTGCCGGATCCTTCACGCTGATTGATTGCTCCCATGCCCCGCATGGGAAGGTTCAGCGCTCTTACTTCTCAGGCATCGGCATCGGAAACGGCATGACATTGCTCATGCCACGGGCTTCGCTGATTTTCGGCGTGCCCAGGCGCTCGACTTCATCGATGCGCACGATCGAATGCATCGGCACAAAACTGCGCACCACGCCCTCGAACTGAGCCTTGAGTTTTTCCTCGCCCGGGTCGACGACCAGCTGTGTGCGCTCGCCAAAGACGAACTCTTCCACTTCCAGGAAGCCCCACAGATCACTTTGATAGATCTGCTTGGCGTACATTTCGAACACCTGGCCCTGGTTAAGGAAAATCACCTTGTAGATTGGAGCTTCACGTTTGGTCATGGTGGGCGGGTAACACATCGGGGGATATAAAAGAGGGCGCGAACTATAGCATGGCGTCCGATGCACAGTGCTAGGAACCTATCGGCATGCCCCCTATAATGCGCGGTTCTTTACCACCAGTTGACGATCCCCATGGCCAAGAAGCTTTACATCGAAACCCACGGTTGCCAGATGAACGAGTACGACAGCTCGCGCATGGTCGATCTGCTGGGTGAACATCAGGCCCTGGAAGTCACCGCCCGCGCTGAAGACGCCGACGTGATCCTGCTCAATACCTGCTCGATCCGCGAGCGAGCCCAGGACCGGGTCTACTCGCAGTTGGGCCGCTGGCGCGAACTGAAACTGGCCAACCCGGACATGGTGATCGCCGTCGGCGGTTGCGTGGCCAGCCAGGAAGGCGCCGCCATTCGCGACCGCGCACCGTACGTCGACGTGGTGTTCGGCCCGCAAACCCTACACCGCCTGCCGGAAATGATCGACGCCGCGCGCATCACCAAGCTGCCGCAAGTCGACGTCTCGTTCCCGGAAATCGAAAAGTTCGACCATTTGCCCGAGCCGCGTATCGACGGCCCGAGCGCTTATGTGTCGGTGATGGAAGGCTGCAGCAAGTACTGCACCTTCTGCGTGGTGCCCTACACCCGCGGTGAAGAAGTCAGCCGCCCGTTCGACGACGTACTGGCAGAGATCATTCACCTGGCCGAGAACGGCGTGCGTGAAGTGACCCTGCTGGGGCAGAACGTCAACGGCTATCGCGGCCAGACCCATGACGGGCGCCTGGCGGACCTCGCGGAGTTGATCCGCGTAGTCGCCGCCGTCGATGGGATCGAGCGGATTCGCTACACCACCTCGCACCCGCTGGAATTCTCCGACAGCCTGATCCAGGCCCACGCCGAAGTGCCGGAACTGGTCAAACACCTGCACTTGCCAGTGCAATCTGGCTCGGACCGCATCCTCTCGGCGATGAAGCGCAACCACACCGCCCTGGAATACAAATCCAAACTGCGCAAATTGCGTGCGGCGGTGCCGGGGATCTGCATCAGCTCGGACTTTATCGTCGGCTTCCCGGGGGAAACCGAGAAAGACTTCCAGCAGACCATGAAGCTGATCGAAGACGTTGGCTTCGACTTCTCCTACTCGTTCGTCTACAGCCAGCGCCCGGGCACTCCGGCGGCTGACTTGCTCGACGAAACCCCGGAAGCGTTGAAGAAGGAGCGTTTGAACGCCCTGCAACATCGCCTCAACCAACAAGGCTTCGAGATCAGCCGACAGATGGTGGGCTCGACCCAGCGTATCCTGGTGACCGACTACTCGAAAAAAGACCCTGGCGAATTGCAGGGCCGGACCGAGAACAACCGGATCGTCAACTTCCGTTGCGATAATCCGACACTGATCGGGCAGTTCGCCGACGTGCACATTGACGCGGCACAACCGCACTCGCTGCGCGGCTCGCTGATTAACTGAGATCCCGGTTCTCAAGCCAAATGAAGATCAAATGTGGGAGCTGGCTTGCCTGCGATTGCGATATAACAGGCAGCATATATTTCGGCCGTGCCGGCCCCATCGCAGGCAAGCCAGCTCCCACAGTGGATCCCCGTTGTTCTTGAGAGCGGGCCCGGGCTATATAAGTGCTTTCGTACCCGCGCCACTGGCGTTATCCTTGATTTCATCTTAATTGCCCCAGGGCGGCTAAAAACGACCTTGAACGCACCCATAGAACCACATCGTTTCCTCCTCGAGCCCTTTGAGGCTCGCCGTTTCGCCAATCTGTGCGGACAGTTCGACGAGCACCTGCGCCTGATCGAACAACGCCTGAGCATCGAGATCCGCAACCGCGGGAATCAATTCGAGCTTATTGGTGAACCCCAACACACCACCTCGGCAGAAAACCTTCTGCGCCGCCTCTACCGGGAAACCAAAGGTAGCGAGCTGTCGCCGGAAACGGTGCACCTGTACCTGCAGGAATCCGCCGTGGAAGACCTGGCGAATAACCCGGTAGCCGAAGCCAGCGTCGCGTTGCGCACCAAGAAAGGCATGATTCGCCCTCGCGGCTTGAATCAGCAGCGCTACGTCAAAGAGATCCTGGGTAACGACATCAACTTCGGCATCGGCCCTGCCGGTACCGGCAAGACCTACCTGGCCGTGGCCTGTGCGGTCGACGCCCTCGAGCGTGAGCAGGTGCGACGCATCCTGCTGGTGCGCCCGGCGGTGGAAGCCGGCGAAAAACTGGGCTTTTTGCCCGGCGACCTGGCCCAGAAGATCGACCCGTACCTGCGCCCGCTCTACGACGCGCTCTACGAGATGCTCGGCTTCGAATACGTGGCCAAGCTGATCGAGCGCCAGGTGATCGAGATCGCCCCGCTGGCCTACATGCGCGGCCGGACGCTGAACAACAGCTTCATCATCCTCGACGAAAGCCAGAACACCACCGTCGAGCAGATGAAGATGTTCCTGACCCGGATCGGCTTCGGCTCCACCGCAGTGATCACCGGCGACGTCACCCAGGTCGACCTGCCCAAAGGCACCAAGTCGGGCCTGGCCCAGGTGATCGACGTGCTCAAGGATGTGCCGGGGATCAGCTTCACCCACTTCATGCCCAAAGACGTGGTCCGTCACCCGCTGGTGCAGCGCATTGTCGAAGCCTACGAGCGCTTCGAACACCGCGATGACCAACCGGCCAAGGACACTCGCCGCGATGCTTGAGCTTGACCTGCAGCTGGCCACCGAAGCGCCCGCCCCCAGCGAAGAACAGTTCCGCCAATGGTGCGCCCTGGCCCTGCGCCAGCGCACCGCCGACTCGGAACTGACCATTCGCCTGGTGGACGAGCCCGAAGGCCGTGAACTGAATCACACCTGGCGACAAAAAGACTACGCGACCAACGTGCTGTCCTTTCCCGCTGACGTCCCCGACGAGTTGCTGGATATCCCATTGCTGGGCGACCTGGTGATCTGCGTCGAAGTGGTCGAGCGTGAAGCGAAGGAACAGGGCAAGGAACTTGAGGCCCATTGGGCCCATCTAGTCATCCACGGCTGCTTGCATCTCTTGGGTTACGACCATATAGACGATGACGAAGCCGAAGAAATGGAAGCGCTGGAACGAACGTTGCTTGCAGAACTGGGTCATCGCGACCCATATGCAGATGACGAAATAGAAACTACACCTAACTGACACAACAAAGGATTTAGAGTAATCGCTATGAGCGAAGACCGATCGAGCAACGGGCAAAAGTCATGGCTGGGGAAACTCACCCAGGCCTTTGCCCACGAGCCGAAAAACCGCCAGGAGCTGCTGGAGCTGCTGCGCGAGGCACATCAGAACAAGTTGCTGGACAGCGAAGCGCTGGCCATCGTCGAAGGCGCCATCCAGGTCGCTGACTTGCAAGTGCGGGACATCATGGTTCCGCGCTCGCAGATGGTCAGCATCAAGGCGACCCAGACCCCACGGGAATTCCTCCCGGCCGTTATCGATTCGGCGCACTCGCGCTACCCGGTGATCGGCGAAAGCCATGACGACGTCATGGGTGTCCTGTTGGCCAAGGACCTGCTGCCGCTGATCCTCAAGGAGAACGGCGACAGCTTCAACATCAAGGACCTGCTGCGTCCTGCCACCTTCGTCCCCGAATCCAAGCGCCTGAATGTGCTGCTGCGCGAATTTCGTGCGAACCACAATCACATGGCCATCGTGATCGACGAATACGGCGGTGTGGCCGGCCTCGTGACCATCGAAGACGTGCTGGAACAGATCGTCGGCGACATCGAAGACGAACACGATGTGGAAGAAGACAGCTACATCAAGCCGCTGCCCAGCGGTGATTTCCTGGTCAAGGCCCTGACGCCGATCGAGAACTTCAACGAGTTCTTCGACAGCGAATTCTCCGACGATGAGTTCGATACCGTTGGCGGCCTGGTGATGAGTGCGTTCGGGCATCTGCCAAAACGTAACGAGACCACCGAGATCGGTGCTTACCGCTTCCGCATCCTGAATGCTGATAGCCGCAGGATCCATCTGATTCGCCTGACACCTATTGCCCGCTAAGGACTGACATGCGCCGTATGATTGCACCCGGCTGGCCCGGTAACCTGCTGGCCGTGGTGGCCGGCGCCATCACTACCCTGGCGCTGGCGCCGTTCGACCTCTGGCCGTTTGCGCTGGTAGCCGTCGGGTTCTTTTATGCGGGATTGCGTGAACTGACACCACGCCAGGCCTTGTGGCGTGGCTGGTGTTTCGGCTTCGGCCTGTTTGGCGCCGGTACCAGCTGGATCTACTACAGCATTCACCACTTCGGCGGCGCTTCGGTACTGCTGGCTGGCATGCTGATGTTGGCGTTTACGGCGGCCATTGCCTGGTTCTTTGCCCTGCCCGCCTGGCTGTGGGCGCGCTGGCTGCGTCGCAACGAAGCACCACTGGCGGACGCCCTGGCCTTCGCGGCGCTGTGGGTTGGCCAGGAAGCGTTTCGCGGCTGGTTCCTCACCGGTTTTCCTTGGCTCTACTCCGGTTACAGCCAGCTCGACGGCCCCCTCACCGGCCTTGCGCCGCTGGGTGGCATGTGGCTGATTTCCTTTGCCCTGGCGCTGACCGCCGCCCTGATCTGCAACCTGCCGCGCCTGCTGGCGGGTAAGCGCAACCTGTTCATCGGTGCCG